>CATMBH010000120.1:0-5162 GCA_950063985.1 uncultured Fidelibacterota bacterium | reverse complement strand
ACTAATTATAGTTATAACTCGAACATTGCTGGCTAGTCCGCTTTTGTAAAGAAAATCGTATAAAAAAACACCTAAAAACGTCACGGCGATCATAATGAAAGGCCATGTACCCCACGTCGCATCAGGGTCATCGAAGGTGAGGCCACCATGATAAAATATGACCAAGAGCAGTACGACACCCGTTATCCACGTCCATGCGGCACCCCAGCGAAAGAAATACAACGTTCGGGGCATCAGTTCAGGTATAACTTTCTTCTTTGTTTCACCATCCATGGTGGCGGCGACATGTCCATTGATCCAGTTGAAAAAATAAAGCAAACCAATCCATGTAATACCGGCAATGATATGCAGCCATTTGAAAATGGGATGAATTAGATCCATATTGTTCTCCTGATTCTTAAGAGCTAATGATTAACATCAATTATGGTTGAAATTAATATAATTGTTGAGTTGAAAGCTACGGCTTTAGATACCACGCAGTTCAAACGACTGGGCTACGCGGTCTATAGCTACAGTAAAAGCAGCCATGCGCAGAGATGTTTTCTTTTCATCGCAAACAGCACTGACTTCTTCAAAAGCACGAACCATACGTCTTTCCAATTTTTCATTCACCTCATCTTCTTCCCATTGGAACTGTTGGAGATTTTGAACCCATTCGAAATAGGAAACAGTCACACCGCCGGCATTGGTTAAAATATCCGGTACAACATGGATACCTTTCTTATACAGGATATCACTTGCGGGAGGTGTGGTTGGTCCATTAGCTGCTTCGATCACGATTTTACATTTTAATTGATCAACATTCATTTTGTGGATAACGCCACCCAGAGCCGCCGGGATTAAGAAATCACATTCCATAGCCAACAGTTCTTCATTACTAATAGCTGATCCCTGACCGCAATCTTTCACTGTCCGATGCTCGTAATTATAATCGAACAAGACAGGAATATCAAAGCCATCCGGTTCGTACAATCCGCCATGTACATCACTGACTGCAATGATCTTGCAACCCATTTCTGATAAGAATTTCCCGGCGTAGGAGCCCACATTGCCAAATCCTTGAATGGCCACTGTAGCTCCTTCTAGATCCATATTGTAACGATTGGCAGTTTCTCTTGTAATAATAGCACAACCTCTTCCGGTAGCTGCTTCACGTCCAAGAGACCCACCTAGGTCGATGGGTTTACCTGTTACAATTCCCGGAGTATGTCCGTGTGACATACCATATTCATCCATAAACCAAGCCATGATCTGGGCGTTGGTATTAACATCAGGTGCAGGAATATCTATATTCACACCAATGATGGGTTCAATAGCACGAAAAAAACGTCTTGATAGTCGTTCCAATTCCCGTTCACTTAATTCGTGAGGATTCAAAGTAATACCGCCTTTGCTTCCGCCATAGGGAATATCCACCAACGCAGTTTTCCATGTCATAAGTGAAGCCAGTGAACGCACTTCATCCAGATCCACTTCATGATGAAAGCGAATACCGCCCTTAAATGGGCCGCGAGAATTATTGTGTTGAACACGATAACCGCGAAAACTTTGAATGGAGCCATCATCTTTCCGCAACGGCACTTCCACCATCAATTCACGGTCAGGCATTTTGAGAGATTCACGAATATCTTCTTTAAGGCCAATTAAATCAGCGGCACGGTCAAATTGATCATCACTCGCTTTGCGGTTATTAACTTTTATTTTCATGTTTGTCTCCTATTATAATTATTTCACGATTAATGCAGGGCAATTACACTCTTCACATACTTTAAGAGGTTTACTACCTTTGAAAAATTTAACTAATGGACTTTTGGTTGATGATCCCATGACAATAATATGGTTATCTGTTGCAATTGCATTCATTGTTTCCGTGAATTTTCCATGCTCTAAGCGTGTTTCGTATTCAACGCCAGAACGGCGCAGGAATTTATCTGCCCATGCAGAAGCTTTTTTGTAATCTTCCCTGAAATCAGCTGTACTTGATATTGTTACTGCAGTTGTATAAAGATCAAATGATTGAGCAACACGGACACCATATTTTACGGCTTTCTTTGTGTTAGGTGCATCGTTTACAGCTAAAAGCATTTTATAATGTTTTTCCCTTTGATAATTCTTGACTACAAAAATAGAACTATCAATATACTGGATCAAGTCATGGATCATGCGTCTTTTTTTGCTGGCGCCAATAATGGTTACATCAAATTCACCACGTTTGACTTCGTCCCGTAATTGCTGGATAATATCACCGTTGCGCAGTATGAGTCCTACCTCTTGTGTATGATTCCCTTCAAGATAGACTTCACAACGGTCATCATCGATTTGAACAAGCTTCTCACCTGTGAATCCTTCTATATCTCCACTTGAAGTTATATAATCATGATTAATAAGATATTCATAAGCCCATTCCAGTACATCGACACCCTGCCTGTCCAATTCCCAGTTCTCCAGATTTTCCTGTGCTAGCTGAACCTCGGACGTACTGAAAGCACTAATTTTTTCACCAACATACACAATGGTTACCCCAGCATTAAATGCTTTAGCCACCCGCATCCCCAATTCCAATGTTGGCTCTGAATATTCTTTACTTCCTATAGCGATCAAAAACTTCATGAGAGCATTGGCCAATATATAGTTGATACCAGAAACAGTAGAAATACAGACATGATAAACAGCTTCCATCCTGCTTTCAGGTAATCGCTCGATTTAACCAGACCGCTGGAATGTATAATCATACAGGTAGGTGAAGCCACAATTGTTAAATAAGAAAATGCCGATGCGATGGATGTGGTCAACCCCAGGATGATGGGATCCCCACCCATATTCAGTACAACCGGTCCCAGTACCGCGACTGTGGCAGCGTTGCTCAAAATATTTGTCAATATCCCTGTAAGAAAAACGGATATGAACCAGCGCAAAAAACCAACGTCATCTACGATCATTTGCATACCATAAATGGCCTGATCGGCAACCCATTCTGCTGCTCCTGTTTCTTTCATTTGGATACCCAAAGAAATTGCAGCTCCAAACAAAATGATCACACCCCAGTTCGTATTGCGGTTGATATCTTTCCATTCGATTAAACCAAAAGACAAATACAGAAACACACCAATCAAAGCCACGATCCCCAAACCTAAATAAGGGCTTAAAAATACCCATCCAAGAAAAACAGCAACAAAAATCAATATGGACATGATCTGGTTGCCGGTCATCTTACCAGTTTTGGTCACATTTACTTTTAATTTGCGGACTGCTGAATCCAATATGGTTTGATTTGGACGGAACGTGAACCAAAGTATTAATACAGCAAACGGTATTTCGATCAAAAGCATGGGATAAGCGTATTTTATCCAATCCAGATATGAAATACTCCCAAGACCAAATTCAGAAATATATCCGATCATGATCACATTGCGTCCGCCGCCGGAAGGTGTACCAATTGAGCCTATGGCACATCCGTAGGCGATGGAAAATAATAACAGTGTAGCCAGCCGATGAACAACCTTTTGATCCTTACTGGTATTACGCACCAGCGTTAAGGCCACCGGCAGCATCATGGCTGCCACAGTATGTTCACCAATGAATGAAGATAGAATTGCAGAAATGGCAACAAAACCGAAAGCGATCCTCCAAGTCTTATTCCCAGTCATTTTGATGATACCCAAAGCGAGCCGTTTATCCAGCCCTTGGCTCACGATGGCCACGGCCAGCATGAGCGAGCCCATAATAAAAAAAACGGCATCACTCATAAATGATGCAGCGACACCATTAGGCGTATCTATTTCTAAAATAACTTCCAAGATTAAAATGAGTATAGCTACTGCTGGAAGAGGAATTACTTCCCCCATGATCAGGATCAGAACGATAACCACGATGATAAGGGTGCGATGACCTTCAGGTGTAAGCGTTTCGGGAGAAGGTATATAGAATAGAAACAGACTGATTACAAAGGCAACGATCAGCCACCTCTTGCGGGTGACCCAGTAAAGGATGTTGCTTATAGCTTGGTTCGAAAAACCTAACATAAACAGTTTAGCAACATGTAATTTTTTTAATCTTTACACTCAGTTGGTACACGCGAACCATCTTCCAGAATTGCCCATTTCCAAATTGGTACACTATTTTTTAGTTCAGAAATAAACCATGACATGGCATCCAGACCTTCTTTACGGTGCTTGGACCAGATAATAATATGGAGGCTAATTTCACCAATATTTACTTTTCCAATTCGATGTTTACAAAAAAGATCGTTGATCGGAAACTTCTTAACAGTCTTATCTGCCAGCTGGAGTAATTCAGCTTTTGCCATACCATCATAATGTTCGTATTCTAAATATGTAATTTTATTTCCATGTTCCGTATCTCTGACCCGACCGTTAAAAACTAGTTCAGCTCCATCCTGTGTCCGGTTGTTGTCAGTCAAATACAAATCAAGTGGACCATTGATGATTTCAACTTTAACCATTATCCACCCTGAACAGGAGGAATGAAAGCGATTTCATCCCCATCTTTGAGTTCGATTTTTTCTGGGATATATTTTCGATTTACCGCAACGCGGAGTCTCACACCATCCAATTTACCTTTCGCATTATCCCGGATCATTGATTCTAAACTGTCCGTAGTGGTTCCATGATCTAATTCAAAAATTACTTCGTCTTTATTCAAGGCATATTTCACCTGTGAAAAACACTTTACTTTGACAGTGATCATAATTCTATTGTTTCCATTGAATGTTTCATCCCATCATACACTAACAGTTTTCCTACGAGGTTCGGTTCAATTCCAACGATCAATTTAACTGTTTCCAGTGCCTGGATATGCCCGATAATTCCCGGTAACATACCCAGTACTCCTGCATCTGCACAGGTATCGTTCACTGATGGTGGTTCCGGAAATAAATCGCTATAACCGGGACTACCATTCACATTTAATACAGCTACTTGACCTTCATAGCGGTACAACCCACCGTACACCATCGGGATTCCAAATTCTTTCGATATTTGGTCAATCAATTGCCGTGCTTGAATATTATCCGTTGCGTCGATAATAATGTCAGCATCACCTACAACATTCAATCCATTGTCATCATTCAAGTATTCTTCAGTTAGTTCAACAACTGCAGCTTCGTTTAATTGCTTCAATTTCTCTTTGGCCCCAAGGGCTTT
>CATMBH010000119.1:0-5165 GCA_950063985.1 uncultured Fidelibacterota bacterium | reverse complement strand
ACACTGATATGTTTATCAATATTTTTACCAAGCTTTTCGCAAGCTTCTACAATCACATCATACCCGCCTGCTTCGCGCATGGCTTTCGTGCTAAAATTGGTATGAGCGCCTGCACCGTTCCAGTCACCCTTCACTGGTTTAGGTTCTAAAGTTACAGTCACTTCATAATCCTCTGCGACACGGTGCAATAACCAGCGGGCAATCCACAATTGATCACCTACTTCCGGTGCACCCAAAGGTCCTACCTGGAATTCCCATTGCCCCGGCATGACTTCAGCGTTGATACCCGAAAATGCTATTCCTGCTTCCAGGCAGGCATCCATATGCTCTTCAACAATATCCCGGCCAAATACTTCATCGGCACCTACACCGCAGTAAAAGGGTCCTTGTGGAGCGGGATAACCACCTTCGGGCCAACCCAGCGGCGAGCGTCCCACGAAAAATGTGTATTCCTGCTCGATACCAAACCAGGGTTCATGGTCTTTATGCTTTTCAGCAATTTCAACCAAGTGTGCGCGTGTGTTGGATTCATGTACAGACCCATCCTGGAGGAGCACTTCATTCATCACTAAGATGTTTTTTCCGCCACGAATAGGATCCTTTACATAATACACCGGCTTCAGCATACAATCGCTGTTGTGACCTTCCGCCTGCATGGTGCTGGATCCGTCAAAACCCCACTCTGGAATATCATCTAAGCTATTAACAGGACCGTCAATAATTTTTGTTTTGGAACGTAATTTGGCAGTTGGTTTATGGCCATCGATCCAAATGTATTCAGCTTTTATTTTTTCCATATTTTTTTCCTTTTGGATACCTTTGAGTTAGGTGTTATTTAAAGAAGTTAAATCTAATTCAAACCCTTCCTTATAGGTACTCATTATCACAGACGTGTGTGTTCTGATCACACCCGGCCAGGATTGAATATCCCTAAGTAGTTGCTCAAGTTCTGAAGAGTTGCGCACACGTACTTTCAACATGTGGCTGCCATCTCCTGTAACAGAATGACATTCCAGTACTGCCGGGTGTTTGATGGATTTCTGGATAATTTCTTCGTAGTGCTCCGAGGACGAACTGACAACTGCAATATATGCAGCAAGATCAAAGCCCAGTTCCTTGGCATTCAATTTTGCCGTGTATGATTCTACAGTTCCATTATCTGTCAATTTCTTGATTCGTTCTGTCACTGCCGGAATGGACATTTCTACAAGATCGGCAATTTCACTGGCCGTTGTCCGTGAATTTTGTTGTAATGTAGAAAGAATTTGATAATCTTTTTTGTCAAACATCAACCATAAATTATAATGTATATTTAACTATAAACAATAAAAATTAAATAATTAATAAGTCTATACTTAAATTATTTAGTTATTATGTGTATAATACCGTATAATGCTTAATAATAAAACCCCCATTGCAAAAGTATCCGCAGGGCAAAATTTTCTTCTCCCCGAACAGGATGTGAAACCCAGATAGGGAAGTATAATCCAATTTCCATCATTGTTTGGGATTCCAAGCCAAAGCCAGCTGCAATATAAATCTGATCACTTTTATTTAAATGATCAATCCGATCCAAAAATGTTCCTTCACCATCGCTGATCACAGCACCGTCAACATAAACCATGGGCCACGCCGCAGCCTTGGTCTTCCACCCAATGCTGAAACCGCTGCTGAAAATATTATTCTGCCATGCTTTTTCATCTGCAGCTACTCCCCGAAAAAGCGGAATTCGCCCTTCGCGCTGTTTCCAAACTTTTGGGACATACAATAATCTATAAGCAAGCTCATCACCTTCACGCTCATCCCAAACAAATCCGGCTTCTCCATGCAAGCGAATGATATATCCTGCAATTTTATGTGTTTCCACATCGGCAGAAATTCCAAAATTGTAAAAAGATTCTTTCTCCTGGAAGCCGCCAAGTAAATGCGTTTCCATAAGATAGCGTTGTTCAGTTGTATATGAAAAAATGGTCCATTTTTCTTTCAATTTCACACTTCGTCCAACAACCCACCAGTCACCTGACTCTGATTTAGTATATTCGGTACTGGAAAGAGTTGTTGTTAAGCGAGAGTAATAAGACTCACCGTGTGCCGCTAAATATTTTGGTTCCCCCATGTAATTATAAAATGAAATTTTTGTCCATTTTTTAGGATACTCAAACCCGGACTCGAGTTCCCAATAGGTATTAGCTGTCGACTTCAGGGGTGTTCTATAATTGATTCTTCCTCCCCAATTATTTTCAGGGACACCTGTTGAAAATGTGACTTCCAAATCAAACAGGTTTTGATAGAACGCTGGCATAATTGGCATCAGGTTTATACCCAACCCCCCAGAAAATTTTAAACCTGTACGCCAATTACCACGCCAATCCCTTTTAATTCTAGGTCTGTAATAGACTTTATATGTCTCCCAACTCGGTAATCCATAATTTGGCTGCAGCGATATCCGTCGCGGCCAGCGGTTATTAAATCGGTTATCATCAAATAGTCGTTTATAGGGATCCAGCTCTACTGACACCAGAGGAGATACTGTATTTAATTCTATTGTATTGCTCATATTGATATCAACCTGTGTCAACAAGGTGCTGTCACCATATTCGGTTATGAGTAAAATATCAACAGGCATGATCCAGCTTCCTTTAAACGATGTAGTAATTTTATTACTCCATTGTTTATTTTTATTATACTGGCTTTCAACGTCCTCTATCTCAACGTCAGGCCGCAGATTTGTTGTTAGGGCCAATCTAAAATTATCAGCTATTTCATTTTTCGTATGTTGATTAATTGCTTGAATAAAATCTTCTGTACTGGCTGTTTTCCCTCTAAATAGTATACAATAATCATACATAATTTTATTCATAATTGAATCACCAACTGTCGCCTGCAACATTTGCATAACATGGCTGCCCACAATATATTTGCTGTAAATATTAGCAGCTGTTTCCCAATTTATTTGTTTTCCGGACTGATAAACAGGGGGGAGCGATTTTTCTCCAATGACATCCATCAAGAACTGTGTCCAATCTTCCATATCCATTACTTTTATATCAGACCAAATGTTCAAATCAGGAATTGTTTCAGTAAATGTAAACGGGTCTGGTTTCCCCTTCTGTGATTGGGCAAAAAGCCAGCTGGCATATTCAGCAAACGATTCATTCAGCCAGGTTTCGGTATGCTCATCCGTTTGAATTGAATAGCCAAACCATTGATGTGCTAATTCGTGATCCAACACATGTCCATCATCAATATTATCCTGGAAAATCATATAATTACTCGTTGTTATAGCTCTTGTGCCAATGGAATAGCCGCTACTGATGACCAGTTTATCCATTAATGCATTTCCAAATTGTTTTTCATAAAAAGGTATCAATTTTTCCAATCGCTCTGCAACTTTTTGAATACGTTTAGATTGCACTGCCGGGGAAATAATTTCAATTTGAATTCCGCTAATCTCAGATGTGGTTTTTTGCATTCCTTGTACAAAAACAGCGCTGAATGATAATGAATAGTCGTCCTTAATAATATATTCGACATGCCCCGTTTCCAGTACAGCTTGTTTTAGAATTTTTCCCGATGCTCCAACCAAAAAGTCCGCTGGCGCAATTAAATTAATATCATACTCAGCAAAATTTGTATATGGTTTTATTGAATTACGATATATATCAGAACGCCAGCCGTTTGCATAGTAATATTCAAGTACTGGATAGAAATTAATCGCATTGTATGTGGTTGTATCTTTCCTGGCGCCGTGAGCGGGCAATTGGGGGTTGCTAGCAGAGAAATATGTTTTAAAAGGAATATCAATAATCACTGTTTCGCCGGGATGGACGGGGGGGAATAAGCCTAATTTCATAACTAAACTATCCTGTCCGCTAACACGCGCTGAATGGGAACAACGCACAGTAGATATTTTTGTTAATGACTCTTGTTTTGAATAATGGTTACCGGCGTTGTGAAAATATAATTCTTTTAGTTCTTTTTGAGTATTATTAACAATGCGAACATGATTTACACCTTCAATGAACCCATCTGATTGATTTGTACGCGGATGAAAATAGATATCAAGGTTATAATATATATCAAGTCTATTTGCCGGCAAGCAGATTGGTAAGAGAAAGCTCCCTAAAATAATTTTTGATCTAATACAGTCAAACACGCATTAAAATTTTATACCCACGGCCAGCCCGGAAATCCAGCCGCCGGGACCATAGGAATACACCCCTGTTTCAAAATGATATGTTTCATATGCCCATACCACACCGAGCCCAGTGTCTGCAAAGAAATTTCTGGCAAGGCCTTGTCCTGCCGATTGCTTGAATCGGTTTGTGGTCGTTCCCAGTTTTAATTGTAATTGATAAGGTAGCGTAAACACAGCTCCTAATCGTATTTCAGGCGTTGCAGCATTTAATCTATTATAAATATCTATAGAGAGATTCAATGGCAAATAGGCAAGATTTTTTGATACCGAAACAACTATTGCTGTCGGCAGTTTTTCTTCTGTATCAGAATATTTTTTTATAATAGAGCCAGTATTAATCAAACTAACTCCTAATTTTGAATTCAGCTTTTTGGAATTCAGTATAGCCCCTACGGAAAAGGTTAACAATGCCGCTTGTTTATCCTCAAGAGAACTTATAAAGAGTCCTGCGCTTACACCCCACGATAATGGCCACCTTGTAGAATGTCCTGCTGCAGCCCAATTAAGCCATGTATCTGATGCGGAATAATTTTCTGTTTCCTGATTCAATTCATCCCGGCCTTCAAATAAACCATAGTTTATTTGGCGTAATCCATAGACCGTTACAGACTGTTTACCTAGTAAAGATAAGTGGACAGATTGAGCAGTAATATCAGCAGGATATGAAACAAAACTGACCTCAAATAGTCTCGGCAATGTCCATAAGGCAGCCGGGTTAGCTATATCAGCAGTTATGTTTGTTACAGTACCCCCAGCGCCAGTTAGCGACATGCGGTGTGGATGATACCAGTTTTCAAGACCTGGAAATGTGGTTTCTGCTATTAACAGATTCAATAATAAGCTAAACGTAATTACTCTCATAAAACAGATACAGGATTAACATCAATTAATACTTTTACACTAGACGGCAATTTATTTAAAAGTCCTACTGCAAAGTGATCTTGCAAGAAAGAATGGAGTCTTTCAC
>CATMBH010000118.1:0-5230 GCA_950063985.1 uncultured Fidelibacterota bacterium | reverse complement strand
CGTCCACCACTAGGCATTTGGAGCATAAGCTTCGGGTCATTTCCAGGAAAACGGACGAGCGCTGCTTCCGGGGATTTTCAAGTATGTCTGTATGTACCGATGGGAACATATGCTTTTCTTCTTTTTTTTAGTAGATCAAATTAGTTTGAATATATTCCTTTTTTTCTTCCAGTGTCCACATGGTCATATCAACCAGAATTTCCGGTTTGCCTTTTAATAAATTCCCCCCAAACTTGCTGCCGTAATAAACACCAGCAGCTGCACCAGCTGCCATAAAAATTAGTAATTGTGATTCTCCATCATTAAATGCAGCAGGAAAAATCATAACTCCAATCAAGCAACCGCCAATTCCACCACAGTATCCACCGATTCCGCCGCCAACCACTTGACCGAGAATTCCCAGTTTGGGAGGAAGTGCAATGAGTTCAATTTCTGCAATTTGAATTTTCACATCCCAATCGCCATTATTGATAACCAAATTATCACCTTCAATAGAATTGATCTGATAATCTTTGAGTTCATTGGAATAGGTGTAAATCCAGTATGTTTCTTGTTTGAATTCTCCTTGGGCCGGCAATGAACCAGCCAATAATAAAGTGATGATGAAAAGGCGTGCGATTTTCATTTATAATCCTGTTAGAATTTGTAATAGAATGCGATAAAGGGTCGCTGAAAATGAATGCCAATACGGAACTGTTCACTATATGCGTAGATAAAACCAAAATCGAAATCAATATCAGAAATATTTAGATTATCATTGAACTCAAGCATATTAGTCCAATAAGGATCCCAGAAAACCTCAAAAATGAGTTTAAGACGACGGCGGGCATCAGCGCTTACGGCATATTAAGCCCGAGGCATAAGATTATAGCCGGGATAAGACGTTAATGAAGCGCCAACGGTATGGTTGATTCGTCCCTGGCCTGATTCTTTTAGATTGGAAACGGTATATGCGCCAAAAAACTCCCACCACATTTCTTCTCCAAAAAGATCACTATCATAGTAACCATCTTCATACTTTGATCCTACACGCACCCATTCCTCTTGATTACCGTACGAAGTAGTATCACCTGAATACAAATTAATGTCATAATTTTCAGAATCTTTCAACTCATACTTATTGGGGAGGCCGCGCATATGATAATGGAAACCAACTGACATAGCTTTTTCTGATTTCAAATCACCACTTTTAAATAACATGAACTTGGGCCTAAAATTCAGGTCCCCGAAAAAATAGCCACCCCATTTTGAAGTGATATGAACCCTTTCAGACAAACCATAGCCCCAGGAAAGTCCGCTTAAATAAAGAACATTATTTCCCAGGGTATATCCAGTAGGATCAAAATAAATATCAATGAGGCGTTCATCACCATAATACCAACGGCCTTCTTCAGACTGGCCTGGTCGGGAAAAACCCCTTCTGACGCTACCCATGCTTTTAAAATCGATACGCTCAATCTTATCCTGGCTGATAAATACTTCGCCAAACTGGGCTTTTACGGTAACACCTTCGTTACTTTCAGAAATAATGATGCCCCGCAATTTGTCACCGGATTTCAGAAAAATGAACGCTTCTTCCGGCTTTATATCATTTTTGCTGATAATGATCTCTCCAAACGAGGTAACCACGGTATAAGTTGAATCTGTTTCGGACTTAACGGAACCGCTTACGGTGTCGCCGGATTTAAGATGAAATGTTTTTTCCTGGGCAAATATGCTACCTAGTAATATAAATGAAATGAGTGAAAATTTAATGATCTGCATGATCTTCTCCCTTAACATTGCTTGCTGTACTTATTAACATTAAACACACTGTCTTTTCTGTACAAGTGAACATTAAGCAAATATTGAAAAAGACAGTATGGATATTGTAGCTAAACCCATTGATTCATTCGTGGGTTCAACAGAAACATTAAATTAATTATTATGGTATAACATATACTTGGCTGTTTCGTAGATCCCTGCGGTCATTTTCCTGAATTTTTCAGTTTCATCTGATAGATCGTCTTTGATGTCCATTGCCGGATCATCACTCAGCAGGTCATGAAATTCCATTCCCGAGCCATTGCGGAAAATGCGCAGATAGTTGCTCTTATTCAGTATTCCATAACTGCTGGGGGATATTTTTTTATTTACGATAAAGGCAAAATCATCTTTTACATTTAATACATCTCTCCCAAGAGTTCTATTCGTGTAATTAATACTACTCAAACCGGCTATGGTGGGCATGAGGTCCGCTAAACCACATACTGTTTCAATTTTTCGGGGCTCTATTGCTAGAGTCGGAGAGTAAATGATCAGCGGCACATTATAAGACCGCAGCCTTAAAGCATAATCGTCCGCCGGCATATGTTCTGCCCTGGGATCGGCATTGCCGTGATCTCCAAACAGGACAAAAATGGTATTATCAAAATAATCTGCATGTTCAGCCATATCAAAAAACCGGCCTGCAGCATGGTCTAAAAAACGCATGGCATTGTACTGACCTACTGAATTGAAACCTGCTTTCCGCAATTCCTGCTCATCTACGTCAATGAAAACAAAACCGGCATTGTCTTCAGGAATAGAATAAGGCCTATGGTTTCCTGCGGTTTGTATAACAGCAAAAAATGGTTTTTCATTCATTCGATTGGAAAACAGATCGTGGGCCTCGCGAAATAAGTCCAGGTCAGAAATACCCCATACATCCACCCGCGGCCTGTCGAAGTCACCCAGTTCAATGAGCTCCATGTCTTTCAGGTTATAGGTGATGAGGCTGCGGATATTGGCCCAACTGGCGCTGCCGCCAATCAGGTAATATTTATCATGATCTTCAAATTGGGAGATGATGCTGTATTGATCCCGAATGAGGGGATTGCGGGACGATGTTTTACTTCGTGCCACATCTGGGATGCCCGTTACCATGGTAAACACCGAACGGGATGTGCTCACCCAGGGCACATAGAATTTCGTGAAATATAAACCATCATTAGCCAGTCTATCCAATGTAGGTGTTGGGTCGAAGGGATTGCCCATGAGTCCCATGCGGTTCAGCCCGACCGATTCCAAGAAAATGATAACCACATTAGGCGGTGTACCAGAGGTATGGTCTGATTGGACATGCCTGGTAAAATTCAAACTTCCCATGTCAGGATCATCCACGCCCAGCCAAGCAGAGATCAATGGATAATATTTCCGAACTTGCTCTTCATCATAGTCCGCTTCGCTGAATGTGGTGGTATCATAAAAGTATAATACCGGATTTAAGGCCAATGCGGAAACGAAGGGATCACGGTTGAAAAAAGCATCGCTCCAAAAAAGTGCATATTGGGCAAAGGTGCCCCAAATACTGAAAAGGTAAATGAGTCCACCGAAAATGACACCGATCGTTTTGTGAGATTTATTAGAGTATTTGGGAGGTTTCGCGATGGTTGCAGACACGATCTTGTTATAGATCTTTATCCAGCTTAGGCAAATTATTCCCAGCAGTAAAACAAACCAAACGACCGGATAACTTTCCCAAACCATGTTCAATGCGATGGCAGGATTTTCCAACAGGCTCAAAGCTGTGATATCCACGCGCTGCTGGAGATAGGAAAAGTGTCCGAAATCTGCAGCATAAAAAACAACAGTACTGATGATTAAAATCCCATAGATCCATTTTCCTGCCAAACGAGTTCGTGATGAACGACCCATGTTTATTACAGGAACCATAGTCAGTATCAATAAGGGCAATGAAATCAATATAGACAGGCGCAGATCAAAACGTACGCCCATCCAAAAAGCACGGGTTATGTCAGCGGAACTGACATCGGCGACTGTATTTTTGAAGATATAGAAAAAAACGATCCGAAATAGAACAAACAGGAGCCATGTCAACCCCACCACTCCCAAAAGATAACGCAGCCGCCGGGAGCGCATAAATGATAGATTCATTTTAATCAGTTATTTCAGCCTAGTATCTGCAGGACATCCTGGGCATGCGTTTTAACAGACACTTTTTCGAAGGCGTGGGCAATGCTGCCTGCTTCATCAATGATGTAGGTGTAGCGCATGATACCTTCGTATTCCCGGCCATAAAGCTTCTTTTTGCCCCAGGCCTGGTAAGCTTTTAACGTATCCTTATTCTCATCGGACAACATAGAAAATGGAAAATTGAATTTTTCGCAAAAACTCTTCTGCTTCTGTACAGAGTCAGCGCTTATACCAATAATGGCTATATTTTTATCTTGATATGTCTGGAATTCATCCCGGAATCCCTCTCCTTCAATGGTTCAGCCAGGGGTGTTGGCTTTGGGGAAAAACCATAAAACCACTTTCTGCCCTTTTAATTCAGATAGGGATACAACATTCTCATCCTGATCGGGCAGTGTAAAATCCGGTGCCTTGCTACCTACTGTTAACATTTTATCTCCTTCATTATTCTAATTCTATTGTGGACCAGCGCATGCGTTCATCAGCGCTTAATACCATTTCATTAATCACTTGAATGCCTTTTTTTTGTCCACGCCAGACAAGATGCTCAAGTGCTTCATCCAAGGTAACCCATTTATAATCACAATGCTCTTCCGACAGTGTTACATCGTCTGAATCTACTTCAATCCCAAAAACAGGTACAAGGTTGATACGGTCACCATGGGTTTCATAAAACCGGCTTATATGATCAGCGATAAACATGTGTTTTGGTTTTAATCCTGTCTCTTCATCCAATTCTCTGATGGCTGCCTGCGGTGCTGTTTCTCCTGCTTCGATCTTTCCGGCCACTCCCTGCCATAAATGTTCATACATTTTTGTCTCTGCCCGTTTTAAAATTAAGAACAGTAACCCATCTTCCGCTTTGCGGTAGACATAAGCATCAACCACTTTTACCAAAATATCTGTCATTACATGCCTTTGCCTTCCAGCATTGTTTTCAGATAATTATGTGACCAATCATCAAATGTCCCTGCTGCAATTTCACCGCGCATGGTTTTCATAAGATCCATATAATATGTCAAATTATGCAGCGTGGCCAAGCGGTGGCCCAAAATTTCATTCACATTTAATAAATGCCGTAAGTAAGCACGTGTATAATTTTTACAAAGATCACAGTTACAGTTTTCATCTACTGGAACAAATTCTTCCTTATGCCGCTCATTACGTATGTTGACAATTCCAGCAGAAGTGAACAGCTGACCATTCCTGGCATTGCGAGTTGGTAGTACACAATCAAACATATCCATGCCCCTTTTTACAGAACGCACCAGATCTG
>CATMBH010000117.1:0-5290 GCA_950063985.1 uncultured Fidelibacterota bacterium | reverse complement strand
GAAGTCCACTAATTTCTTCTTCAGTAACAAAAAGAGTGTCCTGGAAATCTGCTATATTTTTACTAAATGCCAATCCAAGATCAGAAAGCTCATTAAAGATCTTTTTTACCACATCCCTTTTCTCTTTGGGCAGGCCAAAACCGCTGCGCTTATAATCGAGAAGTGTATCTTTTAGGAATTTTTTCTTATAACCCGTCAGCTGTTGGGCTTCTTTAGATTTTGTATACGCTACCACTGCATTATACAATTCTTCATTCAATGAGAGATCAGTAATATATTTTTGAATCTGCCGGCTGGACTCCATTCCTTCATCTCTGATTTTTTCATTTGTATGCGTAGCACTCATTAAGTATCCTGGACTCCAAACAGATTCAATTACTGAATAAATATCATCAATTTGTACCATAGTATTATCAAAGGAACGTTCCACATTCGATATAGCTAAAATTTCTGAAAGAATATGGTCGGCTGATTCCAAGACATATTTTGTTGATCTTTTAATATGTCCATGGCGCAATTTTGCAAAATCATGAACTTCATTAAACTCCACAACTAATGGATTAAATACAGGTCGGCGAACGAATTGAACATTCTCTTTCAGCGTAATGGGACTAACTGCTATAACAACAATGAGAATAGTTAAGATGTTATGATTCATATTATTTCCTTTATTAAATACAATTAATTTCCCGATAATTTAAAGATATAAAAGATTAAAACGGATGATGAGGCACAATAAGCACATGTTGATGTAAATCCTTGAAACTTTGCTGAATTTTCATGATCGACCTCAATAGTACGTTGATTGATCCTTTGTAAAGTTTTTTTACCATTCTTTTCTTTTCTGCATTTCCACACATCCATTAAATATTGCGGAAGTTCTTTATATCCAATGGATCGCATTCCTTCTTTCTTTGCTCTTTTGATCAAATCAGATTGACAGACATTTGCAACTTTTTCCGATTCCTGACCAAGTAAGACTGTAAAGAATACAAGTAAAATTGTTATTTGCTTCACCAGCCGTAAACCAACCCAAATGTAAATAGTGGAAGATCTTCCATATCAATATCCGGTCCTTTGATGTCTTTATCTTGAAACTTCCATTTATCTTTCAAATAATAATTTTCCATAAATCCTATTTTTGTTTCAATAGCCAGATATGGTTTTATGTAATAACGGGCCCCGATCGAACTGGTTATGCCAAAAAATGTAGTCGTCATTTCATCCGCTGTTGAAACTTCAATTCCTGAATTGTTGAACTCTACCATTAAACTATCCCAAGCAGAAATGGTTTGTTTTGTCGCCAGGGAAATACTGCCTGAATTGATCATGGGTCCTAATGTGAAATTAATTTCCAGCTTTCTGCGCGGGAAAAAATATGTTTCAATAACCACTGCCCTGTAATTAAAAGAGCGGCTGAAATCTTCCCCTTCATAATTGTCACTTGTGAAAGAAATCCATTGGCTGTAACCAATCCGGGCGTTGGGATAGAATTGATAGGCAAATGAAAAATTCACCATCATATTTTCAAATGTCCCCTCTTTAGGAAAAGGGCTTTCGGCAAACGTTTTATAATCAGGAGATGAGTAGCCTATTCCCAAACGCCCACTTATCTTTGGTTGGGCAATGATAAAAGATGTTAATATCAGCCCGGTTAACAAATGATATGTGCAGCGCATAAGATACTTAAATATAACTCGAGTTATGTGGATTATTGCAGCAGAATGATCCGCAGTTTCTTATCCTGCACTGTTTTCATTTCACTGTGTTTCTGCCAAAATGAAGTGCAGCATATTGTCATGAATCTGGATGGTACTTCAGCAGTTGGTTTAATTGACTCCATGAATACTGAATCGGTTTTTATAACTGCAGAAAGTGCAGCTGAACAAACTATCTACCCTTTAAAGGATATTTATTATATCTACAATTCTTTCGGCAAGCTGTATTACATAAGTCCCAATTATAAAGACCGGTTAAATTTAATTGAAGAACGTAGTGGTTTTCTAGTTACGATTGTTGGGGATACGATAAATTATACGTCGATTGAAATTGAGCGCAGGATGGATGAACCCTACGTATACCTTACAACTGTAGAAGATGACCTTGCTCATAAATTAAGTTTATTTGATATCCATTTGATCCGTATCGACGCTTCTTATATGGAGCATTCTGTACGGCGTGGCTGTATCACGGGAGCGTGCCTTATGTTAACAGGGCTAGCTATGCAAACATTGTCCTATTATGGAGATCGCAGAAAGAATCTGCCTGACGATGCATCATTGTTCCAGAAATCAAAAACCATGGGTGGCGCATTGGGCACCAGCATCATGAACTTCATTCCCGGTCTTTCATCTGCTGGACAACAGTACCAATCAGTTACTGTTATATTACCACTGTCAACAATTGGCTGGATGGCGTATGATTTATATTTTGACAAAAGGACTCATTATTTCCGGCCATTGATCAGAGAGGACAATTTCCCCCATTCTATGTATTGGTTTAATCCCTGGCGAATCGTAAAAAATAAAATAAAAGAAAAAATGGAACCATTAATAGAAAAAATAAAACCAATTTTGGAAAAGCTGCCCTTTTAATCAGGCGTTTTAACTCTGGCGAATCCCTTATAAGTCAGACTTCCCAAATATAAATAGCCTTCATGTTCTTCCACGCTGGTGATGGGTGAAAATGATTCCGGAGAAGGATACTGAAGATTATGGATTACCCGCCCCGTGCCATCAATCCCCAGCACAAAACCATGCCTGTCTGGTGCCGGTTGAAGATCTTCCGGCAGGCGCAGAATAATTTTTCGCACAAAGGGTTTGCTGGCCAGATTATCAATGATCTCTTTTCTCAAAGCTGGCATGGCTATCCAGTAAGTACCTTTTCCATTGGAGGAAATGCCATCGGGGAATCCGGGTAAATTATCCATGAGTATTTCTGACTGGCCGGTTTTTTCTCCTTTTAGCCAATATTTCTGCACCCGGTATTCGGATGTCTCATTGATTAAAATAAAATCACCATCAGGACTGACAGCGACACCATTGGCAAAATACAAGCCATCTAATAAAACATTCGCAATTCCTTTATCCGGATCGAATGAGATCAACCGTCCATAAGGGCGATGCTCCACAATGTCCGATCGATAATCTTCAATTCCCCATCTTGAGGAAGCATCTGTGAAATATATTGTACCGTTTTTTGCTATATCTACATCATCAGTGAATTTTAATGGAATACCTGCAACTTCTGTTAAAATTGTTGACAATTCTCCTTCCGGTGAAGCGGCAAGCAGACCTTTTTTGGCATCACAAATAATCAGTGTTCCTGATGCATCAAACTCCAATCCAAGTGGTCGTCCACCTGTTTCGATAAATAATTGACCATTCTTGCCATTGGAATCATAACGTAATATGCGGCCATCTTCATAAGGAGCATATATTCTGCCATCGCTATCTACATCGATATCTTCTGGGCCAATACCATCTCCAACACCAAGAATTTCCGCATTAGACAAATAAGAGTTTGGAGAAAATTCACCAATAAGTCCTTGATCTTTCTTTGGCTCCCAAGCAACAGGATCAATATCTATAGGCCAGAAACATAAATAAAGAATTAATAATGCTAAAATGGTGCCTATAGGTTTTAATACCTTCATTTTTTAATCCGCTTTTTATTAACCTCTATAACTCCAAATTTGCGAACAATTTTATCGCCAAATGATGGAGATATTTGACCGATTGCCAAAAGTGGTTTCATGGGTCCTTTATTCACAATGATCTCGGCACTGTTATTCTTAATGGCTTTTATGACAGCATCAGCCACTGCTTGTGGTTTGGATGTACCCAACATAGCCGGTGGATCCACATGGTCGTCATAGAACATTCCCGTATCCGAAATGAATCCAGGACAAATCACTGAAATACCTACTTTTGTTCCGCGCAATTCCTGACGCATGCCGTCCGTCCACATAATCAGTCCGGCCTTACTGGCAGAATAAGGTGTATTGTACGCCATACCCTTTTTCCCGGCTAATGATGCCACCGTTACAATGTGTCCTCCTCTTTCTAACATAGCTGGAAGTAGTAAACGCGAGAGTTCCAGAGGTGCATGAAGATTTACATCCAGCACATCGCGAATTTCATCAGCAGAATAATTTTGATATTTCCTGTATCGTTCAATACCGGCATTGTTCACCAGGATATCAATTTCGCCATTGATTGTTGTTGCTTGTTCAACAAGGTCTGATAAACCATTAATATTTTTTAAATCAAATGATAAAGTATGAAAAGTACCACCCTCATATTCTATTTCAGCTTTTGTTGCATTGAGTCCCTCTTCAGAACGAGCCAAACCAATGAGCACAGCTCCTGCATTGGCTAACGTTTTAGCAATATAAGGACCAATTCCCCTTGAAGCACCGGTCAGTAAAACTGTTTTATTTTGTATTTCCATTAGCGTAGTAAGCGTTCATCCATAGCGGCTAAAACATAAGCCATAATAGCCATAGTTGCCACACTCAGTCCATATTGTCATCCACTGTTTTTAAGACCTTCCGTCTTAAAAATGCTTTAAAAAAGACATTCAAAAACGGAACCCAGCGCAGTTTTCCAGGGATATAAATTGTTTTTTTATTTGTTTCAATCCCGGCAATAATAGCTTCAGTACAATCGTCCAGGGTTACAGATTGGCTAGTGTGTTTCCGTTTATTTTCTCCCATTTTTTGCCCGTCAGAACCTAAAGCGTTATCCCTCAATTCCGTATCCCGGATCCAGCCCATGATCACTTCAAGAAAGTTGATCTCACCACGCATTTCAATATCCAGAGACTCCAGGAATCCATGAAGAGCATGTTTCGATGCGGCATATCCGGAATGATATGGAAAGCCCATGAGAGCTTGTGCTGAAGAACAGCTGACAATTAGCCCGCCCGACCTTAAATGCGGTATGGCTGCATGACAGCAATGGACGGCGCCCATGTAGTTCGTCTCCATTAACTGCCGGAAAAAACTCACATCATTCAATTCTTCGAAAGAGGTCCACATGCTGATCCCTGCATTCAAAACAAGCACATCCAGTTTCCCAAATCGTTCGATGGTTTTTTCAACTAAAGATTGACATTGGAGCAGATCGGTGATATCAGTGGGTACGGAGATTGCGGTTCCGCCATTAGATTTGATTCCTGTGATGACCCTGTCCAGTTTATCCGCAGTGCGGGCAGCGCATACCACATGGGCTCCTTTTTGCGCCAGCTTTTTTGAAAGGATTTCACCGATTCCGGTCGAAGCGCCTGT
>CATMBH010000116.1:0-5302 GCA_950063985.1 uncultured Fidelibacterota bacterium | reverse complement strand
ACGATGCAGGATACCACACAGCGGATCCGCTTCTGTAAAAGCCCTGTTGTCGCTGCACCCTTTGCATTAACATTAGGCGGTGGTGTGGAAATTGCTGCTCCGGCGGCAGCCCGCGTCGCAGCAGCTGAACTGTATATGGGTTTGGTGGAAGCAGGTGTAGGTTTAATTCCGGGTGCCGGCGGTAACCTGCGCATTATTCTCAACTTGATGGGCGATAGTTCCAGCCGCGTGGGCGGTTTCCAGAAAGTGCAGAAAGCATTTGAAAACATTGGTTTCGCCAAAGTTTCATTCAGTGCTGAGATGGCCCGGGATATGGGTTATTTACTCGAAACAGATGATATAATCATGAACAAGGCACACCTTATTACAAAGGCAAAACAAAAAGTATTGGATCTAGCTAATGGATACGAACCTCCGGTATACCGGGATGATCTCAAGCTGCCCGGTGCCGGTGGACGTATAGCCATGCACATGGCTCTCAAAGGATTCAAGATCCAAGGTAAAATATCAGAACATGACGAAAAGATCGGCCAGAAATTAGCATTTGTCTTAACTGGCGGAGATAAAGCTGGGCTGACCAAAACAGTTGATGAACAATATCTGTTGGATATCGAGCGTGAGGCTTTTGTATCCCTCGCAGGTGAATCCTTAACCCAAGATCGTATACGATTTATGTTAAAGAAAGGGAAACCGCTGCGTAATTAACAGATATGTTTACAATTTGTTAACTGTATAAAATACATTTTCATATTTAACTTTATGTTCTGATTCCTTACGGATAATGGACTCAAAAACAGCGAGCACAAGCAACCCGCCTCACGGCGAAACCATCCTAAAAACGATAGCTATTTTTGCTATCCTATACTTATTCCTGGTTAGCATCGGCATGATTGGCAGCGCCTTTAAAGGTATGGGTAAAGAATTTGCAGTACAGCTGATCCAAAGCAACGCCGGCCCGCTCATTGGCCTTTTTATCGGTATTCTCGCCACAAGTATAATTCAAAGCTCTTCAACGACAACATCATTGGTTGTGGGTATGGTTGCCGCTGGAACGTTTGGCGATGATTTTCGCATTGCTGTGGCCGCCGCTGTCCCTTATATCATGGGTGCCAATATTGGTACAAGTATTACCAACTTAATTGTATCACTGGGGTATATCGTTAACAAAAACGAATTTCGCCGGGCTTTTTCTGCTTCAATTGTTCATGATTTTTTTAATGTTATGTCTGTATTAATCCTCTTCCCAATGGAAATGGCATTTGGCTTGATCAGCAAAAGCGCAAGCTGGTTAGCAGAACTTTTAGTTGGGTCAGAATCTTTTTCGTTCAATAGCCCCATCAAATTAATCACTGATCCAGCAGTCGCCTGGGTGAAAGAACTTTTCAAACAACAGGAAATCATTAATTATAACTGGCTATTATTAATCGTCGCTTTTTTATTATTATTCCTTTCCTTACGTTATTTAAGCAAATTGATACGTAGCCTTGTCATACATAAACTGGAAGCATTTTTTGACAGCCACATTTTCAAAACAGCTGGACGTGCCATGTTATTCGGTGTATTTATAACGATTCTCGTGCAGAGCAGCTCAATTACAACTTCCCTGGTCGTTCCCCTGGCAGGTGCAGGTATTTTACGGCTTGAACAGATTTTCCCCTATACACTTGGTGCAAATATTGGTACTACTATAACTGCACTTCTGGCCAGTCTAGTCTCCGGCACGATTGCTCCTCTGGCTGTCGCTTTTTCGCACATGATATTTAATATTTTTGGCATTGCCATTATCTGGCCAATTGAAAGAGTTCGAAATATACCTATCATAACAGCAAAGTGGTTTACAGAAATAGCGATACAAAATAAAATTTATCCAATCATCTACATATTGGTTGTGTTTTTCATCGTTCCATTAACCTTAATTTTCCTCGTGAGGTAAACCATGTCACTATTCAAAGACGTTATCAATTTATGGAAAGCAGATGATCTGCTTTCCCAGTCCTGGGATGAGTCCTATAAAATGCTGAATCTTTCCCATGAAATTTTCCAGCAAGCGCTGATCTATCTGCGAAATGGAGAAAATATTGACACATTGAAAGCATTGAAAAAGCGCGATAAGGAAATCAATGAATATCAGCGGGATGTTAGGCGCAAAGTATTAACTCATTACGCAGTGGAACAGGACACATCCAATATGGCAGACGGGCTTATACTAATAAATATGGTGGTGGATATTGAACGGATTGGTGATTACTGCAAGAATATCCTAGATTTAGCCATCAACCATGATCAATCAATAAAATCTTCCGAAATATCAGAAGATTTAGCCATGATCGAAGAAGAAGCAAAAAGTCGTTTTGAAAAAACAATACAGGCAATTCAAGCTCAAGATGTTGAAATTGCGAAATCGCTCATGGAGGGATATAAAGAACAAATGACCGGTAAATCAGATGCAATCGTAAACGGTATTCTTAAAGATGAACTCCATTTTGGCAGTGAAGCACGAACAGCTTCAATTGCCCTCTATGCCCGTTATTTGAAGCGCATTGGTGCTCACCTAAAAAATATTACTACAACCCTGGTGAATCCCTTTGATGCAATTGGATATAAAGAATAACATTTAATCGAGTCCAAATAAAAAAGGCCGCTCAACGAGCGGCCTTTTTTATAGTTAACAATAACAGATCTTATAGTGAAATCCTTAATCCCAGCTGCATTCTCCAGCGGGAAAATTCACCGAAATCATCCGAGAATGTCTCTGTTGCACCATTGAAGCTGAAAACAGGTTCACCATCGTCAGTCCAACTATCCAGTGTCAGGGGAGATGTAGCAGAGGCATTTGCGATCTTGCGGACACCCATGCTGGAGCTGATTAGATTTCCAACATTCATGATATCCAGGCTCACTTCTACTTTACGCCCAACGACTTCGAATTCATTATTGATGCGCAGGTCAATATTGCTGAACCACGGATTCAAGAGGCCATTGCGTTCTGCAATCTTACCTCGGTTTTCACTGAGGTAAGGATCCTGTTCAATGAATGCATCCAAAAGAGCCCAATCAGATGAATTGGTCAGGTTGATATCACTTTCATTTTCTGGAATGTAAATGAGGTCATTGCCGCCAAATCCATCTCCATTCACATCACCGGAATAAACATGGGAATAGCGATTCCCACCGGAATAGATATAGCGGTTGCCCTCGCCCATTTCAAAGAACATTCCAAAATTGGTTGCCATGGATTTACTCCATTCGTGGCGATGAGAGGCTGTGACAATGATGCGTTGCTTCATACCGAATTGAGACGGAGCTAAACGGGGTTTGTTCGGATCGCCTTGAACAGGTTGACTTGAATAAAGGACCGATGCAATTTCTGTGGATTGCAGGTTATTTTTGGAGTCTAGATAAGTATAGGCAGCACTCCAGTTGATACCTTTATTCTTACCGCGCAATTGTGCCGTAAGCGTCATACTTGAACCTTCATCAGTATTGTCTATAACGTAGACACCAGCACCACCGTCATCATTAAGCTCGAAGTCAGCAGCTAATCCGCCATAATTATCAGGCACCCACGTTGTATAATATGGCCGACCATCAGCCAGTGTACGTACTGGCTTAACCAAATCTGCATTGCGCATATAAATAGCGTTTTTATCTGAACTTTGAACTAATTCAACCGTGGCCAGCATTCCACCCGGAAGCGCTTTATCCACTGCCAGGTTTATGGTCTGTACTTGCGGCCATTTAAAATCGGTCACCATTGAATTTAGATCATATGATTGTTGTAAAACTGATGGAAGTCCTTCATATCCAACACGATCTGTTCCATCATCTGTTTCATGGTCAGGATTGCTACCGTCTCCAGGAATATTTGGATTCGCTCCGGGATTGGAAAAGATATTCCCTACCCAAACAAATGGCAGTCTACCTGTAAATACTCCAAATCCACCTCGAACCTGAAGTGAGCGGTCGTCATTAGCCCAGTTAAAACCAACACGTGGAGATAAGATAGGATCATCACTTGGTAATGCAGCCTGATCAATTGTTTCGGGCTCATCATTTTCATCAAGTAAAGTCAATCCTGTAGAAAATGGATTTTCAACAGGGCTATTATTGTACTTTGGAATGTCTATTCTTACACCTGCAGTCACATTGAGATTTTTATTCAATGCAAACTCATCCTGAACATAAAAAGACATTTGCGCAACATCGATTTTTTCTCCTTTATATGGACCTGATCCAACTGCATCATTGAACTTTATGTAATTGCTGTCCGGATGGGTTTGAGTAAAAAAGGTATCCAAATCGGGGAATGTTGTTCCACCCAAAATGAATCCAATATCAAATAAGAAGTATGGCAGGAAAAACACACCATGCCGGAAAATGTTAAAAGAGTTAAAGAATTTAAAACTCTCATAATTAAACCCGGCTGTAATAGCGTGCTGACCCATATAATAGGTCAGGTTATTCGAGACCTGCAGAACATCCTGGTCCAGGATATTGTGAATGGAAAATGGTTCATGACCAACTGTTGTATAGGTTGCACCAGCTTCACCAATTTCAACCGTGGGGAAGTCCACACTGAAAGGTACACGATAATCCCGAAACTTATTCTTACTGATAAAAAAGCGATTGGCAATTTTACTGCTGAACATACTGTTCAACTCCAATGCATAAGAATCCAGTATATTATTGATCTGATAGCCGGAATTCTTAAAAGGTAAACTTGATGCATTGGGGCCGCGGCCAGTATTGTTATAGCTCAACACGAAACCATGGGGAGGAAGATCCCGAGAAGCTTCCAGTTTGTTATAGCGTAGTGTCAAGTTATGCTGATCGCTGATATTCCAGTCTAATTTAGCCAAGAATTTTACATTATCAGTATTATGTGTATAATCTTCCCAGGGACCAGTATCATAGTTATAGACGTCCTTCATACGATTGCTGATCTGCTGCATGACTGAACTTTCAACCCTAGAACTTTTATCTGCATAATAATTGGTCCCAGGATCATTGCGGTGTTCATTTTCCATATTAATAAAAAAGTTCAATATCTCGGGATATTCACTATTGAACTTATTGAAGCAAGATTCTTTCGCCTCTTCCCAAGTTGCTCCATTTTCTAAATTCCTAAAAACCATTCCAGTCATAATCTCCATGATTTCTGCCTTGGTTTCCTTCTTAATTTTCAACCCGTCGCAAAACCTCATATTGCCTCCATTCTCAAAACTGATGTGATTTCAAATCCAGACACCCAATCTGGCAATAATTTTTCCAAATCATTCCTGCAAACTAATTTCATCTTTTC
>CATMBH010000115.1:0-5304 GCA_950063985.1 uncultured Fidelibacterota bacterium | reverse complement strand
ACTTCCTTACCCTCAATTACATGATTCGTTGATACATTACAGAAAAGCGCAATTTTTTCTTTTACTTGTTTTGTTAATGGATAATTAGAACGACAGAGTATTATGTCAGGACTCAGGCCAATTTCGCGTAATTTCATTACGGAGTGCTGGGTGGGCTTTGTTTTTAATTCTTCACTGGCCCGGATATAAGGGACCAACGTTACGTGGACTATGATTTGATTACGGTAGCCCACCTCCAAAGATAATTGACGAATAGCTTCCAGAAAGGGCAGGCTCTCAATATCACCAACTGTACCGCCCACTTCGCAGATCACTACATCATATTTTCTGGGCTGATTTACAGCTCGAATACGATTAATGATCTCATCCGTAATATGCGGAATAACCTGGATGGTTGCGCCTAAATAATCTCCCCGGCGTTCTCTGTCTAAAACAGTGCTGTAGATCTGACCGGTAGTGGCATTGTTGGCTTTGCTCATATTCACATCGATAAAGCGCTCGTAATGGCCTAAATCCAAATCCGTTTCGGAACCGTCATCCAACACAAATACTTCACCATGCTGGTAAGGGTTCATGGTACCGGGATCCACATTCAAATACGGATCCAGCTTGATGATAGAAACTTTCAGTCCGGCGCTTTTCAATAAATAGCCGATGGAAGCAGCTGCGATCCCTTTACCCAATCCGGATATAACGCCGCCAAGTACAAATATATATTTTGTTTGTTTAGCCATTAGTCTCCGCAATTGCTTTTAAATCTTCTTCAGTATCTATCCCTCTGCCTGTATAATCTGTCATGATCACGTGTATGGGCAGTCCATTATCCAGCACACGTAATTGTTCTAACTTATGCGTCTTTTCATTTTCGGTCTGCATCATTTTGGTGAATTTCATGATGGCCTCCTTACGAAAAGCATAAATGCCAATATGCCTGTAATAACCGCCAATTTCATACTGTCTGGGATCACGCCGAAAAGCTAGGGCGATATTGTTATTATCCACCAAGACTTTTACTACATTGGGATCAATTTCATCTTCCAATGAAATATCTGTTGTCGCTACCGTTGCCATGAAAATATTGGGTACATCAAAGGCTACCACAAGATCATCAATCAATTGAGGATCGATCGCCGGTTCATCTCCCTGAATATTAACCACTACATCCGCTTCCAGCTCCTCTACTACTTGTGCCACGCGATCCGTTCCTGACTTGTGGTCAGAAAATGTCATGACCGTATTTACTTTAAAGGGCTTTAGTGCTTCTGCCGTTTCATCGCTGTCAATGGCGATGATGACATCATCCAGTGATTCAGCCTGCAGAGCTTTTTCATAAACATGAACCACCATGGGTTTTTCATTAATAGGGGCAAGTATTTTACGGGGGAATCTGGTGGAATAGAGCCGGGCCGGGATGACACCGACGTTCACGAGAGCAAAACCATTTTACAGCGGGGACACGTTTCCACCGGATTCAAATTGTTCGTTTTGAGAATGTTCTGATTGAGCATATACCGGCGAAAACCTGGCGGAAAATTAAGGAGATAAACCCGACAATAAAGATAGAAATTTTATTCAAAACGCAACGATTCAATGGGATCGAGGTTTGCAGCCCGCCAAGCTGGATAAATTCCAAAGCCGATACCGATCAATGAGCAAACAACTAATCCATAGACAACCCAATCCATGGGAATCACAGCCGGAATATTTAATAATAATGCAACGACGTTTCCGCCTACAACTCCTAAAATCACACCTACAATTCCGCCGATCTCACTCAGGAAAACTGCTTCAGCAAGAAACTGTGTGATAATATCCCGCTTATTGGCACCGATAGCTTTGCGAATACCAATTTCCTTAATGCGTTCGGTTACAGACACTAGCATAATGTTCATGATGCCAATCCCGGCTACGAGCAAAGCAATAATACTGATTACAAAAGCAAAGGCTTTCACACCACTGGTGAACGAACCAAAAGTATCCAAGAGTTGTGAGTTAGAGACAACTTCGAAATCATTTTCTTCACCGGGTGGAACCTTACGGATAGTACGCATAATACCTATAGCTTCATCCAGCGTTTTGTCATATAGTTCTGGTGAGGGCGCTTCCACCGTAATGCTCAAGGATGTACGCTGATGGGCAAACTGGTGCAGATATGTAGAGATGGGAATGATGACATAATTATCCTGGCTTTCACCAAAAGATTGTCCTTTTCTTTCGGCGCTGCCGATCACCTTGAAGTCAATCCCATCAATGGTGATAGTTTTTCCCAAGGCGTATTCAAAGGGAAAAAGCTGATCCATGGCATCGCCACCTAAAATGACAACACGCCGACCATAATGGACATCACCGTGTGTGATATTGCGTCCTTCATCGATTGTCGTATTATATGTCCGGGTAGTCCACTCATCCCCTGCGAAAAGGGATACGTTACGTTTGGCCTGGTTATCACCATATTTGATGGACTTCCCCCAGGCATCATCACCAGCACTGACAAAAGCGGCTGTTTTCGCCCGCTCCCGCAGTGCATCATACTGGTCGTAGGTAATACTTTTACGTTTTGAAAATTTTTCCCAAGAACCGTGACCTCCTATATGGATAGCAGGATATTTTTGAAAAGAAAATGTATTGGCTCCAAAAACGTTCAATCCCGATTGAATGGATGCCTCCAGGGTTGTTATCGCCGTCATGACGCCAATGACTGAAAATACACCAATAGCGATACCTAGCAATGTCAGTGATGAGCGCAACTTATTCTGACGGATGGACTGGAGAGCCATGATCAGGCTTTCCTTCAGTGTATTTATAAAATGTCCTCTTTTTTTTACTATTCCCAAATCTTAATCCTAAATCCTTAACTTAATCCTAATCCAATTCACTCATAACGCAATGCCTCAATAGGATCCAATCGTGCAGCACGATACGATGGCGCTAATCCAGCAACAATACCAACAACTGAACTCAATATCAGAGAAATAATAGCCAGGGAAATGGGCATGGTAGATGGAAACATGTATTTATCAATCAAAAAACTACCGCCTAAAGCCAGAATAATTCCTATGCATCCGCCAAATAAACAAATGAACAAGGCTTCCAACAAAAACTGGCGCATAATGCTCCCCTGTGTGGCGCCGATGGCCTTGCGTACACCGATCTCCCGTGTTCGTTCTTTCACGGAGACAAACATGATATTCATAATTCCAATACCTCCTACAACGAGAGAAAGAACAGTAATAAACACGCCCGTGCCACCTATGGCAATTTTCATGGTTTGATATTGCTGTCGAAAGGCATCCTGCTGGTTTACAGCAAAATCATTTTTTTCTTGCGGATGTAATCCCCGCAAGCGGCGCATAATTGCTGTAATTTCATCCTTGGCGTCATCAATATTTGCTTGACCCACTTTTACATCAAGACGCATCCAGCCCCGCCGAGAAAATATGCGTTGATAAGTTCCAAGCGGAATGATAGCACGATTATCCAAGCTGAACAAACCCAAAAATTTGCCCTGTTTTTCCGCAACTCCAACCACACGAAATACATAATTCCCGATCTTTACTTTTTCTCCGATGGGGTTTTCATTTTCAAACAGTGCATTGGCCACATCATAACCAATCACAATAACTCTTGCACCACTGCGGTCCTCGCCATCTGTATAAAAACGTCCTGACTCAATATTCATATAGGCTGTTTGTACAAATTCGGTAGTTGTGCCCAGAATGTTAATGCCCATGGCCATTTCATCTTTGCGTGTAATATTTGCAGTTCGGATTGTTACAGGTGCGGCTGCCTGGATGTATTTACTCTGGGCTTTTAATTTTTCTACATATTCAACTTTAAGATCAGGGCGATTGCGGATCTCCCACCATTCCTGTTCGCCGAACCATTCATATTTGGCGATGTACAGCACGTCTCGCCCCAAAAATGACATGCTCTTTTCAAAGGAGCGATCCAGACCGGAAATAAGGGTGCCCATTAGTGTAACCGCCAAGATACCAATGATAATGCCAAGCGTGGTTAAAGCTGTTCGCAGCTTGTTACCCCAGATTGAACTCAGGGCCATGCGCAGAGATTCAATATAAGCGAACATGATCAGGCAGTCGCTTTTTTCTTTCTGAGTTTTTTACGCGTTTTAGATTTATGATTTTTAATGTCTTCCTCGATGCAGCCATCAAGTATATGGATCGTACGGTGGGCGTGCTCGGCAATATATGCTTCATGGGTAACCAATATGATGGTGTTACCTTCTTTATAAAGTTCATCAAATACATTCATGATTTCTACACCACTTTTTGAGTCCAGGTTTCCGGTCGGCTCATCGGCCAAAATAATGGATGGATTGGTCACTAAAGCTCTGGCAATGGCTACACGCTGTCGCTGACCACCGGATAGTTCATTGGGCTTATGATGCATGCGATCCGTCAGACTAACCTTTCCCACAGCAATTTCAGCAAGTTTGAGGCGTTCGTCCCTGGGGACATTCGCATAGATCAAAGGCAGTTCCACGTTTCTTAACGCAGTGAGTTTTGGTAGTAGATTAAAGGTCTGAAAGACAAAACCGATCTTTCGATTACGGATAGATGCCAGTTGATTGTCATCCATTTCATGAACTTTTTCTCCCTCAAATTCATACGTCCCATCTGTAGGCGAATCCAAACAGCCAATCATATTCATCAATGTTGATTTCCCAGAGCCTGAGGGGCCCATAATTGATATATATTCATTATGGTTTATGGTCAAGTCAACACCATCCAGAGCTTTAACAATCTCACTACCGACATCATAATAGCGCTTTACACCCTTGAACTTAATCAGTTCAGCCATTAGTTACGATTATCCTCATCTACGCGGACAATACTGTTATGCTTTAAATCACGGCTGATGGCCTTATAGCTTCCGGTTACTATTCTTTCACTTTCATCTAAACCACTGATGATTTCATAATGCGTTTCACTGCTAATGCCCACTTTCACCGGTTTGGCTACAGCAAATGGTCCTTTTTTATTACCCTTAATTTCTTTATCTCCCGCAGGTTCATCTTGAACGACAAAAATCAGTTCAATCATTTCTTTCTTATAATTACCGCTTCTATATTTTTTCTCTTCATCAGATTCATCATTCATATCTAAAATACCATCACCACAACATTTAAAATGATTATTAATTATAAAATAATTTTCTCCCATAAAGCTCATATCCATTACCATAGGTGAACGTGGGAAAGCACTCCAATATGGGGATGTTGTATATATTTCATATATATTATTGATTTGTACTACATCTGGTTTATAAATATAGGCTAATCCT
>CATMBH010000114.1:0-5344 GCA_950063985.1 uncultured Fidelibacterota bacterium | reverse complement strand
TTTTATCACTATATTTTTTCAGGGTTCCGCGGATCCTCCGGCCGCTGCGGTGATGTATTGTTACATACTGGTCTTCCTGGATACCATCTAAAATTTCATCTGTCTGTAAATAGGTCAAATTTTCCTTCACCATCCGTCTGTCTTCAGCAGTAATAAAGGGCTGCACATCAACTGCTTCTTTCATGCGCAAAAATTCCATCATTGTATATTTTCGCTTTGATGTTTTTTGCTGGGCATACTGTACATACGTTATCCTGGTAATGACCGTCTTGATACTGACTTCATAAAATTGAGCGCTCTCAAAGCCATCAATATCAGAATATACATTATAAAATAAATTTTCCTCCGCATCGAGGGTTAAACCTACTTTTTGGCTTAAGGGAATGATTTCACCTTCCTGCCCAAAGATAATTGCACCAAAAAAGACTGTTAGAATGAATTTAGCTGTTTTCAATAAGATTGATGATTTCACCATCATCCGGGAAACGATCGAGTTTCTTTTTTGAATAGATCAATGTGTCATCTTTAGTTATTTCATACACACCTCCGCCTGATGGTTGCATGGTTAAACTTGCGATGTTTGTACCATATTTTTCCAATAGTTCGTTGGCCAGACCGGCCGCCCGTGGTAAATAATTTCAGACGTTGCAGTATTCGATCGTTATCTTCATTGTATGCCCATAAAGTTAGAAAACCAGATGAATGCCACAACGATCATTCCTGCAGCGAGTGTGAACAAAAGTAGTGCTGCTTTCTTAAATGTTCTTGCGCTGGCATCATAGCGATAAACCGTTTTATCGCCATCTTCGATTGTTACTTTACCCATTAAAAATCAAATGCAGTTTCAATGGTTGTTTGTTTTATGGGTTCAAGCTCACCGGTACCGTCATCGCGATAGAATTGACGATAGTCCCAGATCACACTCACACCTTTACTTACTTCATATCCCAGTCTGTAGCCTAAAACTGTATTGAGTGAAGGATTATCAAAGTCAAAGGGATCTGAATCATTGTTGCGCTGGTAATAGGCTGTAGCAACGCTCAATTTTGGGATTTTTTCCGGATTCAGATTCAGTGCCGCTACAAAACTTTTAACCTCATTAGAATCTGAAGTCATGTTAGCATAAGAACCACTTATGCTTGCAAATCCAAAGAGATCTGCGCTTATTGAGCCGAAATAACCATTTAAATCTTCATTCATAGTCGAGTTAGCAAATAGCATCATATCTTTTGTTAATATGTCCGTTTGATCATCAATATAAATGGGAGTTACTCGAGTAATATCATACGATTGGTCAAAAAACTGCGGTACGTAATAACCACTTTTAATTCTATATTCAAAACTCACATTCAAGAATTTAAATAAACTCATGCGTACACCGGGGACAGAGAAACCACTACCAGTTCGAGCTGGTCTATAAAAATTACTCGTACTATCTTGTGAGACAGCTTTAGGGAAATTCAGAAAATTGAATTCAGCATAGACATCCAAGGAAACCATTTTATTGCTGAATACCGGATAACCGATATCAAAAGAATAGCCCATTACCGATGCTGTATTATTTTCAATGCTGAATGGACTTCCCTTGAGTCCTAGATCTGTTTCATCAGCATCGTATATATTGTTTCCATTGGCATCAATGTCCCATGTTGTCGAATCGACTCCGGAATGGGGGTCAGGAATTCCATCTCCATCCGTATCATTCCACAGTGTTTTATCATCCGGGAAATCATCAAATATATCTGGATAAGAATCTTCATCCTTGTCTTTCAAACCACTGAATTGATTGATATCCATAACAAAGTTTGCGCCAATAGTTAATGGAAATGTTTTGGATACTTTATAACTGCCTCTTAAACCAAGTAATGTTCCTCCTCTGGAGAAATCCTTTATGTTCGACATGAATAATTCAGTACCAAAATTACCAAATTGCATACCCGTGTTTATTCCCATCTGGCGTACAGTTGGGAATTCCATCATATTAGAATAACCCATGAGTAATCCGCCGTAGCCGAGGGTTACATTATCCAGCGAACCGAGCTTGATCCAGAAGGGATCTTCCTTTTGCCCCCAACGGAGATAGAGAATTTTATCCATAATTACGGACGGATCATTTTTCATATCCCATTCATTTGGCCGCACATTGCCTTCATTATCGATATAAACAACAAGATCCAAGCCAATGCCCAGTTTACCAATATTGAATTCAGGTCGAAGTGCTAATTGATTATATAACATTCCATCTATTGTAACAGATCCGACACCCAACCCCATATTGAATGGCTTTTCGGCTTCTGGAGTTGATTCAGGAGCTTCTTCAATCGATTCCGGCTGTTCTTCGGGTTCAGTTTCTTCTGGCTCCGGCTCTTCTTCCTCTCCTTCAGGTTCAGTTTCTTCTGGCTCCGGCTCTTCTTCCTCTCCTTCAGGTTCAGTTTCTTCCGGTTCCTCCTCTTCCACTTCTTCTTCAATATCTTCAATATCCGCATCCGGTTCTTCAGGATAATCATCGGGATTAAAGGGTTGTTGTGTCAATGTTCCTAGCGCACTTGAAATGGCTTGCTGTCCGGATTGGACATTAATCGTTTGCTCGCTGACAGTGTTATATACATCAAAGGTTCCTTCCTGGCAGAAAAATTGATCAATACCCGCCGGATCAGACACAACAGCGAACTCTGTACCTTTTACAGATGCAACAGATACGGGTGTTGCCACAATAAACGTCTTATCGTGTTGCGGTGAAACATTATTAAAAATTGTACCTTGTTTAATCTCTATCGTACGCGTGCTGGGTGAATCAATGAACTCGAATTCTGTATTTTCACGGATTTTTACTACGGAGCGATCATCAATATAAATAATCACTGCGAAACCAGTTTCGCCGATACGAATTGCATCGCCATTATTAATGCCAAGTCCCGGTTTAACGACAGTGGAAAATGTTGTTTTACCAAGAGCTTTGAGCATAACATCACCATTGGATTTCATCACCCGGGCAATTGCTTCTCCATGAACGAAATTGCTAAAACTGATTGCTGCTATTAATAGCAGTGTATAAAATCTTTTCATAATTCTTATTTCATATATGTGGTTAAATATCATTGAAATTTACCCAATTTGATTGATAGTTCAAGTGCTCTAGTTATCATTATTACTACATAACGATTGGTGTACAAATTCAATAATCGAATAAAATGGTATATGTGCTACCTGGGACATTGATAATTCACACATTTTACTTGAAGAAACACCCACAGCGCTTTGAGAAAATTCAGGATAATTATTGACGCAATTTTCAGCGGCACTTTTGGTTAATTCAGGAAAGAGTAATCCCCTGTCTCCGGCAGATCCACAACAACCATTTATCTGCGGTGTAATAACATTATCTGCTAATGAATTGATTACTTCCTCAAACATATTTTCCTGCTGCAATTTTTGTCCAGAACAGGTATGATGTATTAAAACTTCTTTTGATTGACTTTTATATTCAATAAGTACATTTATTTTATCATGAAAGAACTGGATTATGTCTATAAAATGAAGTTTGTCAATTTTTTCAAATTTCATACTGCTGATGTGATAACTGCATGGTGACATATCTAATAATATCGGTATTTGCCCTTGTTCACTTAATAAATATAATTCATCAATTGTTATATCTGTTATTAAGTGATGAGCCTTATCAAATCCTTTGGAGGCAAAAGGCATCCCACAGCATAGAGAATTGATATTTTCCGGTATTAAAAACTGCACTCCTAATTGCGGTGCCAGCTCCATAAGTAAGTTAATTACAGAATCATTGCTAGCTGATACACCCATTGTCCGATGCAGGCATGACGGAAAATAGATGTATTTCTCTCCTCCTCCAGATGAATATGAAGAAATTTTTGGACTGGGTGCTGGCAGTAGTGGATTCCATATTGGCAAACTCTTCATTCCCAGTTTTCTTAAACGATGAGTAATTATCTTCATAGAACTAGATCCCAGAAAATTTCCCAATCTTAAACCACCGCGAATGAGACTTTGGACAAAAGAGAAATTTTTAGCACTAAAATTGGCAATAAACTCGCTAAATAATGAATGTTGATGAGACCGTAAACTTTTAATAAATGATCCAGTATCAATATTCACTGGGCATTCCAGTTCACATAAACCATCGGTTGCACATGTCTCGTTTCCAGAATAATTAAAATCTTTGCGCAATTCTTCCAATTCTGCTGGAGTTCGTCCAGGCAATCTCATCTCCCTGGAAATTATAATGCGCTGCCGTGGCGTCATTGTTAGATTTCTTGAAGGACATACAGATTCACAAAAACCACATTCAACACATAAATCCACTTTCTCATCTACCAGTGGCAAAGGTTTAAGATCTTCAAGATGTGCGTTCTTGTTTTTATTCAGCAATACACCCGGATTTAATATATGATTGGAATCAGCAAGGGTTTTGATTGTCCACATGATTCTGTAAATATCACCCCCCCATTCCGTTTCCACAAATGGAGCCATATTCCTTCCGGTACCGTGTTCAGCTTTTAAAGAGCCGTTGAATTTTCCTATAGTAATGGAAACCAGATCTTTCATCATACCGTCAAATTGTTTAATACCATCTTTGTCATTCAAATCAATCGATAATGCGAAATGCAAATTTCCATCTTTTGCATGGCCAAAGATGACAGCATCTTCGAAATTCCATGATTTAAAGATATATTGCAATTCGTGTACAGCTTGAGGCAATTCGGTTTGATGCACGCAAATATCTTCTGCAATAACACTGGTTCCAGTCTTTCGAAGTGCTCCCACCGTCGGATAAAGACCTTTTCTTACCTTCCATAGATTCTCACGTATATGTGCATCTGCACTGAAAGGATTGATCAGATTTCCACCCATTTTTTCTAATTCACTTGAAGATTCCCTAACAGTATTATTTAATAGTTCTTTATCATCGCTTTCAAATTCACACAGTAATCCTGCATGATTAGGCTGTAGTATATTTGTGTTATATGGCTCTGAATCCAAATATTTAACAGTAGCCAACGAAGCATAATCCATGAGTTCCAATGCACTTGCACCTTGCTCACTCAAAAATGGAATGGTCGAACATGCAGTTACAATATCATCAAAAAGTATCAATCCTGTTGATTTTATTGGCGGGTCTTCCACTGTATTTAATACAACTTCTGAAATGAATGCTAATGTCCCCTCTGAACCGATTAGTAAATGAGCAAAAATATCCAATGGATGTTCATAATCAATCAATGCGTTAACTGAATACCCGATAGTGTTTTTGATGCGATATTTTCTGCGTATCTTATTCGAGATATGATCATTATCAATTATCTCTTTTCTG
>CATMBH010000113.1:0-5364 GCA_950063985.1 uncultured Fidelibacterota bacterium | reverse complement strand
GCTTTGCCGGTCTGGTGAACAGTGACCTCATTGCGTTCCCCACGCTGAAACGTTTTCGCAACCCGGTGAAAATGGTGCTTTTCCACGAAGGCGTTAGTCAAATACCTGATACGCGAGATGTTTTATTAGACTGGGGTTTGGATGGTATTCCGGGCACGGGTGATGCCGGAGAGAATAATGGTCAATTGGACGAAGGTGAACGCCTTGATGCGGAGCAGGTGAGCTATTTTCGCCAATCCCAATGGGGGGTGCACTTAAGTACAACCTGGCAAATACAACGCTGGACCCTGGGTGTGGGTATCAAAGGTTTTTTTCACGCATTAGCTGAACATTTTGCATCTGGTATTGGTATGGATGTGGGTGCAACAACTTCTTTTTGGAAAGGCAATACCGTTGGGCTTGTTTTAACAGATGCAACCACATCATTACTCGTTTGGGACAATGGCACTGTTGAGCGATTCACACCCGAACTGTTTGCGGGAATTGCCCAGGAAGTAGTATTTGAAAAAATTCCACTACAATTCAAATTTATGGTAGATATTGCCCTGGATCCCTTCGGCAGAAGTGTGGATGATGATCTTCAGTTAGGAGAAATGGGCGGTCGTTTTCGCGGTGGTTTGGAAATTCAGTACAAGAAAATAGCGATACGTTTTGGACGGGGATTGAATGCCCTCACCAGCGCCGGACTGGGTTTGGATTGGGGGCAGGCAGCCATTCATTACGCCTTTACATCTTCAGCTCAATCAGCATTACTGGGAGATTCCCATTTGATTTCATTCAGCTTGGATCCGAAGTGGTTGGCCAGACAGATGGGGAAGCTTTTGTAAATGGTTATTCGTAACTAGTTTGGGTTTAACGTGTCCCCATGGGTTTTTTGCTCATATAATCACCAAAGGGAAATGTGTTGGGTGTTACAACAGTCCCGGTTGTAAACGTAAATGGTAAGTCTGCTTCAGGGTTAAATACAATTTCCAGAAGACCGGCTTTATATCCTTTTTCGGCTTCGGAAATATGGATTGCATATTTTCCATCTTCAGTTTTAGGAATATTTTGAGATGTCCAAGTTCTGTCAATAGTATCAACTCGAAAATCCCGCCCGTTTTCGTTGACTGCTTCCCATTGTTTTAATTGATAATCACTGTTAATACTGTGGTCAATATTTAAATAGATGGAATCAGCGCTGACATACCAGTCAAATTGAGATAATTCTTTTTCAGAAATGACTGACTTGTAAAAAGCAAGAAGACTGCCCAAATTATAATCACCTTCTAAATTCCTCAAACTATGATTGGTATTGGGAATGTATTGTAAATATTTAACACCCTTTAAATCGTCCCAGTAAAACTGCCAGGAATCGGTGACAAAAAATTCATCCCCTGTCGCATTAATGAGGAATTTCGGTAAGTCCAGTTGGTCAATAAATGAATAAGGTTCTACAATCTCCATTAGTCGGTCAAATTCACTTGAGCCTATCCATTCCATAATTCCTTCATTGACGTAACTGTCAATTGCGTGTGACCATGCACCGTAACATTTCCAATGGTGATTAAATGATGGGACAACATTCAGCATATCAATCACGATGGGAACAATGGCCATGACACGATCATCGGCAATCGCCGTAGCCCATGTGGTCCAACCGCGCTTGGATGCGCCTGCTGTGACGAATCGATCAACTGATTTTCCTGCAGATGCAGATACTTCCTGAACAACATCCATACCCCTGATCACAGCCTTTGTCATGGGTAATCTAGCCAGCCATTCTACGTCTTTATCTTGAGCACCACCTTCAAAAAATTTCCGCCAGCCGTAGGCGATGAGATCATCTTCATATCTTTCACCAAAATCATCGTTTTTATAAATCAGCGGTTGAAAAGGAATATTTGAAATTTCAGCTATGATAGATTTTGTTTTTATTGCAGCCTGAACCAAGTCTGGATTGGCAGATTTAGGCATGATATTATTATGACTGCCGCTGCCAATGAGTATTAAGGCTTCTGTTTCTTCTACTTCGTTTGGTATAACAATCGTTAACCAATGCCACCATTCTGTTTGGCCAACTTCATCTGTTGACAACCATTGTTGAGATACCATTTTGATGATGTATCCTTTCCAAGAATCCCCATCAATAACATTTTTTATTTCATACCGAAATGCATTATCTTTTTTGTGTACATAATCTTTCAAAAAAGAATTCTGCTTTTCACAAGAAAAAAGAACTAAAATGGATAACAATAAGATGTATAGATTTTTCATAGTATATGAGACCCTGACTTTTGTTCGTTAAAAAATATAGTTTTGGCCGGGGAATATAATGAATTCAATTAGTCTATAATTGAATGAAAAAATATGAAAACATTAATTCAATGATTAACATACCTTTAAATGATGATGATTTGCTGAAAGACTGCCGCGTAGACACCTACCGTGCGAGCGGAAAGGGAGGTCAGCATCTCAATAAAACGGAAAGCGCGGTTAGAATAACCCATATTCCAACAGGAATTGTGGTTATTTGCCAGAAAGAAAGAAGCCAATATCGAAATAAACGTATCGCCTTGGAGCGGTTACGTGAAAAATTGGAAGCGCTACATAAAAAACCCAAAGAGAGGATCAAGACTAAAACACCAAAATCTGCACACAATAAACGGATTAAAGCAAAGAAACAACAATCTGAAAAAAAGACCTCAAGACAAAAGCCGGATTTAGATGATTAATGGGTCAGTTCTTAAATTACCATTAGTCTCGCTTTTCAAATTGGAATTTAAGGAGATGTATTATTTGGGGGAGATGTAATAATACTCGTAAATTCGCTGGCTTTTCTGGAATAAAAAAATCACATTATGTTAACAAGTATGACAGGTTTTGGGATAGGTGCAGTCGATAAGGGTGATCAGGCAGTTCAGGTGATCGTCCGTACCTATAACGCACGCTTCTTGGAAACAAAGATCAGAGGAATAGCCCTCATCCCTGAAATCGAAGCAGCTGTACGTGAAAAGATCAATAAGTCATTGATCCGCGGAACAGTGCATGTTAGCATCGAAAAGAACCAGGTTTTAAATAAAGGTAATCTTTCCTTTAATCGTCAGCGTTTTGAAGCTGTCGAAAATGTTTTGTATGAAATCCAAAAGGAATATGGCCGCTCTTTGGATATGAGCAATCTGATTTCATCTGAAGATCTCTTTTTAAATGGTGATAATAATGAGCTTAAGGAAAAAACGATCATGGATGCATTAAATATTGCTCTGGATCAAGTACAAACCATGCGCAACAAAGAAGGGCAAGCCATCTATAATGATACATTGGCTCGGCTCGTGTCGCTTGCTGATCAATTAAGCAGTATAGAAACCCTGTCAAAAGGATTAGTCACTGATCAAAAAGAAAAGCTGCAGAAGCGTATTTCAAAACTAATGGATAATGCTGCCATCGATGAACAGCGTTTCGCCCAGGAGGTTGCCATGTTAGCTGACCGCACAGATATTTCTGAAGAGTTGGTGCGTATACGCAGTCATATAGACCAGTTCAAAGCATTGCTGGAATTGGAAGAACCCACAGGAAAACGGCTTTCATTTTTACTCCAGGAATTGAACCGGGAGATCAATACGGTTGGCTCCAAAAGCGGAACAGGTGCAATCATTAATATTGTCGTGGATTTCAAGAATCAGCTGGAAAAAATCCGGGAGCAGGTGCAGAACGTTCTATGAGGAATTTGATCACCATATCAGCGCCATCCGGAGCGGGGAAAACGACACTTTGCCGTGCCCTGCAGGAACAAACAGACATGAAATTTTCGGTCTCCTGTACTACTCGAGAGCAGCGGAATTACGAAGTGGATAGCGTGGATTATTATTTTATTACTGATGAAGAGTTTCAACAGCGCATGGAAAACAACGAATTCGTAGAAACTGAAAACGTCCACGGCTGTATGTATGGAACTTTAAAAGAATCAATTGATTATGCAATTGCAACAAGTGCAGTATTGTTATTTGAGGTTGATGTTAAAGGTGCCATGTCCATTAAGGAATTGTATTCAGATCAAACAGTTACAATTTTTGTTTTACCGCCCAGCATGGAAGATTTGAAAGCACGCCTCATCAAACGCGGAACAGATTCAGCAGAACGAATCGCCAAACGCTTGGAGCGTCTGGCGATTGAAATAGGGTATAAGGAAAAATTTGATTTTACCATTATCAATGATGATGTTCAGCGGGCGACCGCAGAAATCATTACAATCATTAACAAACAAAATGAAGGAGTACTGCATGGCAGTTAAACCGATTTCCATTCGTGAAATGGAAAAACAATCAGATGATATTTTTGAAACAGTTGTTGTGATGTCCAAACGGGCGCGGCAGATTAACCAGAACCGCTTCATGGAACAGGCCATAAAAGATGCTGAAGAATTTGAATTGGGTGTATTGGATGAAATCCCGGCAGAACCCAAGGAAAATTATGAAGAGGAAACCAAGTCCGTTACCCAGGCCATGGAAGAGTTTCTGGATGGCGATTTGAAGTGGCAGACAGTACCAGAAGAAGAAATTTAACTATGTCACCCCGGGCTGATGATGTACGCCGCTACCTGCGGCAGACACAGGAACTGTTCGGGGATGAACTCTACCTAAACCTCCAACCTCAATCTCAATTACTGGATGAAAGTTTTGACACTGATCTTGCTGCGTTTGAGCAAGAGATTTGTACGTGCCAGAAATGTCCACTAGGACAAACCCGTAACAAATTCGTTTTTGGTGTTGGTGATCCCAACGCCAGCCTGCTCCTGGTAGGCGAAGCGCCCGGCGCAGAAGAAGACCGGCTGGGTGAACCCTTTGTAGGCCGCGCCGGAAAACTATTAGATAAGATCCTGGCTGCCATCGACCGCAACCGCCATAAGGATGTATACATCTGCAATGTGCTGAAATGCCGCCCGCCTAATAATCGTGACCCGCTTCGAGCTGAAGTAGATCAATGTGAACCGTATTTACTGCATCAAATTCATTTGATTAAACCGAAGCTCATTGTAGCTTTGGGACGAGTCGCCGGACAGACGCTTTTGAATGTGGATAAATCGTTGAAAAGTCTACGCAATATATTTCATGATTATCACGGTACGCCACTGATGGTGACCTATCATCCAGCGGCACTTTTAAGAAACCAGGATTTGAAGCGGCCCACTTGGGAAGATTTCAAGACCATTAAAGATTTTTTAGAGCAGAGTAATTAAATGGCTGATGAATTACAGCAACCCCTAAACGTTCAACCGCAATCACCTGAAGCGGAACAGGCTGTATTGGGTGCCATGCTTGCCAGCAAAGAAGCAGTGAGTAAAGCACTGCAATGGCTCACGGCAGATCAATTTTACAAAGAAGCTCA
>CATMBH010000112.1:0-5405 GCA_950063985.1 uncultured Fidelibacterota bacterium | reverse complement strand
ACTGGTTATGATACGCAGTATATGAATGCAGCCAAAATGGAGAATAAAGGCCTCGAACTGGATGGTTCATTTTTGTTGATGAACGAGGCCGACAAGGCTCTTGATCTGTATTTTAACTGGGCCAAAAATGAAAATACGGTTACGGACCTGGCTGGAACTGACGTTATTTATTTGGGCACTGGATCCGTTAATTCAGTCGCGATTGTAGATCATTCTCTGGGCGCCCTTTATGGGACTGGATCGCAAACTGATGATGGTACAGTGGATGGTACACTGATTTTGAATGAAATTGGTTTTCCTCAAATTACGTCCCTGCCTATTGTGCTTGGTGATCCCAACCCTGACTGGCGTGGCACTATAGGTTTGAATGCCCGCTGGCAGAATTTCAATATGAATGTATTATTTGAACATTCCGAGGGCGGCGATTATTCACCCAGAACACAGTGGGTATTACGCCGTTTTGGTACCACTGCGGAAACCGGAAACTTTATCGAATCGACTCCAATGGAATTGATAAATGTTGACGGCGATACTATTGCTGCTGGCTCGTCTGTCCGCGGTACGATCCATGATTTCGGCGGTGGTGATGTACTGCTTGACGAAGCGTGGTACCGCCACGGTATTGGTGGTGGTTTTGGTGATAACCAGGCTTATAACTTTGCCGTAAAAGATGCCACATTTTCCCGTATTCGAGAACTTTCACTTTCTTATACGTTCACTTCACCTGCATTTAGGGAAACAACCAAGCTGAGTTCTGTAACGTTGAGGTGGACGGGTCGTAACCTGTGGGCATGGTATAAAGAATTGGTGGGTCTCGATCCCGCTACTAACCAGGCCGGTGTGGCTAATGGATTTGGTTTGGATTACTTTACGAATCCAAGTACGAAATCTTATCTGTTCACAGTTTCGGTTAATTTCTAAGGGAGGATTAAATAATGAGAAATCCAACGAAAGGTTTAAGATCAATGAAAAACAAGTTTAGCCTTATTATGATTGCTTCAATAATGCTACTGCCGTCCTGTGAAATTCCGACTGATTTAAATGATAATCCAAATGAGATAACGTTACAGGATGTTGACGCGAACTTGTTTTTAAATGGTGCACAGCTGGCGAATATTATGCTCCAAAACAGTCATCTTAACAGGATAACCGGTATGTTTTCCGGACAGTTGATTGGCTATACATCCCTTTATTCAAACATTTATGGATATGCACTATCAACGGTTGAATCCAATGATGAATGGAACGGGTGTTATACGGGCGTCCTAACTAATACACGGCACATACGTGAAGCTGTGCCGGATGATAAACTTCTGGTAGGTATAGCAAAGGTCATTGAGGCTCATGCTATGGGTACCCTGGCGATTTTAATGGGAGATGTACCGTACTCAGAAGTGGTGTCAGAAGTGGAGGACCCGAAGTTTGATTCCCAGGTATCTGTATTAAGTGCTGTGACATCCTTATTAGATGGAGCTATTTCTGATCTTGGAAGCGCATCTAGTCGATCTGAAAATTACGATATCTACTATGGTGGTGATAAAGATAATTGGCTTGCTGCCGCTTATACGCTAAAGGCCCGTTATGCATTGGTGCAAAGTGATTACGCCGGTGCATTATCAGCTGCTGGCAGTGGTATCTCATCTTCCGCAGGTGACATGAACTTCGTTCCCCGCGGTGACGCAGCTACTTCGGAAGGTGATAAGAATCTCTTTAACGCAATCTTAGCCGGCTCAAGAGCGGGTGATCTTGGCAACAATGGCAGTTATTTATTGGAACTTCTGAATGACAGTACGGCTAACTATAGAGGCAATGCCAAGACCAACGAAACTGCACGTCATAATTACTATAAGATTGATGAAAACTCCGGTGACGGTAATTTGGGCGTAATTGAACGGTTTGAGCCGATGCCGATGGTGACCTATTTTGAGAACCAGCTGATCAAGGCAGAAGCAGCAGCGCGGACTGGTGCAGATGGATTAGGCCATTTAAACGATTATCGTGCCTGGTTAGCCAGTGGTGGCCGATTGAATGCTACATTCCATGATTCGGCAAGTATCTTATATGAAGCCTATGATGCTGCTGATTTTGAATCCGGCGGTATGGAAAATTCCGATGGTGTATCTGCCGAAACGGCTCTGCTCCGTGAAATCATTGAAGAACGGTATGTATCGGGTTTCGGTACGTACATGCCCTTTAATGATCACAGGCGCCTCCGCGGTGATGGTGAGACTGCTCTGATTCCTCCTTTCCCACTAAACACGTCCGCAGCAACAGAACATGTAGAACGGATACCGTATGCCCAGGATGAATTAACTTCCAATAGCACAATGGATGATGATCCGGGACTATATGCAGAAACAGAGGTCAATCAGTAATTCAACTATATTTTAGGAAGTGAAAGCATAACGAAAAGCCCCCATTGGGGGCTTTTTATTTTTAGCTGTTAATATTTGTCAGACACGCATATTTTTATGTATATCCTTGTAAAGAGATGAAGAAAAATAGTGCACTACTACGAATACCATTCCTCACAGCAGTTACCTTTGTTTTTTTTCTATTCATTGGCTGTGAGGATCCGGAACCTGAACAAACCGGGTATATTCCGATTGTACCTCAGGATACCTTTCCGGAACTTGGACATGATGGTCCTTATTTTGAGGATTCGATTTATTTTGGCCGCGAAGAGTACATTGAATATCATTCAGGGTCACTACCGATAATTCTGTCTGCTGCCCATGGGGGATGGAAAGAACCAACCGAAATACCGGACCGGACTGAAGGTACAACAATCACCGATATTAATACGTACCAGTTGACAAGAGTGATCATGGATACATTAACGGCCCGCTTTAGCGGAAAACCCCATGTAATCCTCTGTTTATTGGAGCGACTGAAGTTGGATGCAAATCGGGACGTAGATGAGGCGGCAGGAGGGAACATCTATGCAGAGCGCGCCTGGGCAGAATATCATCACTATTTGGATATTGCCAAAGAACTGGTAACGATGAATCATGGCAGCGGTATCGTGTTTGATATTCACGGCCATGGTGAAAATCCAGATGGGTACTACGATCTGCGTACTTGGTTGGGATATTTGATCAAAGGTGATGAATTGGATTTACCCGATGAAGATTTGAATACAACAGCTTTTAAGAATCAATCCAGTATCAAAGCATTGGCGGATTCGTCCACTTACACGTTTATTAATATTCTTCGCGGAGAAACTAGTTTCGGTACAATTATGGATAGCCTGGGGTATGCATGCGTACCTAGTGTCAATGATCTTGGACCTGCAGGATCACGGTATTTTAGTGGTGGTTACATTACTACCCGTTACGGATCTTCGGATGGTGGTATTATCAGTGCCATCCAGGTTGAATTACCCCAACCGGGAATCCGGGATTTGGAAGAAAATTGGTCTAGTTATGCCAGTGCTTTCGCAACGGCGGTAGGCGCATATTACGGACATCATCTGGGACGAAGTATTCAGCCTTGATGAATCGATGAACTATTATTGTTGAATAGAAATTAGATAAATGAAAAAATTGCTTTTTTTGACAATGCTGCTTATTGCTGGCTGTACAAAGCTAGCCCATCAAACTGGTGATATTTATCAACCACCGCAGCAAAAAGTTGTTCGTTCTAGGAATGGTGTTGTAACTACAGCCCATCCCTTAGCAACCACCGCCGGTGTTAAAATGCTGGCAGCAGGAGGTAACGCCATGGATGCTGCGGTTGCGGCTGCTTTTACCCTATCAGTTGTTGAACCGAGTATGGGTGGTATAGGCGGCCGAGCCCAAATTCTGATATATACTCCCGCTGGGGGTGTACACGGAATTGATGCCACGACCCAAGCACCACCATTCTATAAATTTAAGGATACACTAGCAGTTGAATACGGGTACGAAACTATTGCAGTTCCCGGCGTTGTGAAGGGATTAACAGATGGATTATCTGAATTTGGATCGTTGCCGCTTGCACAGGTAATGACCCCGGCCATTAGCTATGCTAATAATGGGTTTACGCTACTTCCAGGAGAAGCATTTCGACAAGAGTCCGTAAATAAAATATTAAAGGAATTCGCAGGAACATGGCAATATTATTTAAATGCGGATAGTGCTGCAAAAAAAGCGGGAGACTGGATTATACAAAGTGATTTAGCAAAAGTATTAAAGGCCATTTCTGAAAAGGGTCCGGATGTATTTTACCGGGGCTGGATTGCGCAAGCGATGGTGCGGGACGTTCGTCAAAACGGTGGCTTTTTAACGTTGGAATCCCTGGATAATTATCGAGCAGAGAAATCGCATATTGTCTCCGGCAGCTATCGTGGGTATGGAATTAAGGCTTTATGGCTGCCGGCCTATGGTGCAATTACTATAGAGGCCCTGCAGATTTTGGAACAATTACCTGTAAATTTTGATGAAGATCGAGAGTGGGCACGAGCTGTATATCATGCTGTCAAAGCAGCCTATTTGGATAAAAAGGAACAAAAAACACTTGATGATGCAGCAAGATTCACATCAACATCCTGGGCAGAAAAACGGGCCCTGGAAACACCCTTAATGAATGGACCTGAAAGTAATGGATCAAATACAGGTAGCAAAGATAGTATTCCAGAAATCGAGAAAGATCTGAACGGACATACGTCTCATTTAACAGTGGTAGATAAAAACGGTATGATTGTGTCTTTAACCCAGACTATCGGACCAACTATGGGGTCGAAGGTGGTCACTCCAGGCTTGGGCTTTCTATATGCCCAGACAATGGGTGGATATCTAGGTGAAGTTGAGCCAAATCTTCGGGTACCTTCGCACATCTCACCAGTAATTGTTTTCAAGGATGATAAACCCTTATTAGCCCTGGGAGCAGCGGGAGGAAGCCGGATACCATCATCTATTGTCAATGTAATCAGTAAAATCATTGATTATGAGATGCCTTTGTCAGAAGCATTGTATGCCCCCCGTGTACATCCACTGGAAGAAGGAATTAATCTAGAAGTTGTCGATGGAACTAGTTGGAACGAAGATGATAGTACGTTTTTTTCCCAACTAGGTTATACAGTTGAAATGAGGCGATTACCAGGCCAATTTGGACGAATTCATGCTGTAATGCTGGATACATTAACAGGGGAATGGATCGGGTGTGCCGACCCGGATTGGGAGGGTACTGCCGTATCTCCTGAATGGAAATAAGTAGCTTACATCGTTTTTTCGTTTACCACTATTAGAATAGACAGAGCCATTCCTTTATATAACCGGCTTTATTAATAGTACTGCAATGACAATCATAAGAAGAATGAACAAGTACGGAAGCGACCTGACAAAAGCAAGATTTCGTAACATTTCAGCGGTGTCATTTACCTTTGGAAAAGGAATGCTTTCAGGAATGTCCACCTCGAGAAATTC
>CATMBH010000111.1:0-5415 GCA_950063985.1 uncultured Fidelibacterota bacterium | reverse complement strand
TGATAATGAGATTTCTACTTTTCGGTTTCATTACTGCTATGCTTTTAGCCAAACCCTACCGCGGCGGGGAACTGCGGACAATCGAAAGTTTTCAATATGGAAAATTTGAAGTCCGCATGAAGTCAGCACCGGGTAGTGGAGTCATCAGCTCCTTTTTTACATTTCATGATTATTGGTCAGAAGGTCATACCAGCTCAGTTTATTGGAATGAGATTGATTTAGAATGGCTAGGACGCTATGATGATAAGGTACACACAAATTTAATTATTCATGACCAGTGGGGTTTACCGGATTTATCAGACTTAACGTTTAATCCCAATGAGGATTTCCATACATACGCATTTGAATGGACATCAGAATACATTGCCTTTTTTGTTGATGACCAACTAATCAGGTGGGTGGACAATTTTTATGCAGATTCAATGTATCGTGAACAAAAGATCATGATGAATATTTGGCAGTCAACCAGTGTAGAATGGGCAGGTTCGTTTTCTGCAAATACACTGCCAACGTATGCTTTTTATGACTGGGTTAAATATTACCTTTGGGTTGATGGAACTGGAAATGCCGGTACAAATAATGATTTTATTCTGTTATGGGAAGATAATTTTGACAGCTGGGATACAAATCTTTGGGGGAAAGCGACTCACACATGGGACGGAAACAATGCTGATTTCATCCATGATAATGTAGTGTTTATGTCTGGATATATGATATTGTGCTTAACGACTCCAAGTGCCACTGGATACAACGGAGACCCACTATCGGTTAGTGACATAGAACTGCCCCAAACGTTTCAGATGCATAATGCCTATCCCAATCCATTCAACCGGGATGTTGTTATACCTATATCCCTAAATCATGCACAGTCTATCAATCTTTCTATTTATAACACCCAGGGTAAATTAATCAACACGTTGGTAAAAGGAAGTATTAATGCCGGTAAGACATTGTTCACTTGGAATGGTCTAACTGACAAAGGGTTGGCAGCAACAACGGGGGTTTATCTGGTGCGTTTAGCCAGTGCAGATCATTTTAAAACCCAGAAGATTATACTCTTGAAATAAGAATGCAATTAAAACATATACACACTCTTCTGATCAGCACTTTCGTTTTTGTTAGTTGCAGTGAAACGAATACAAATAACAATGAAGATTCAATGGAACCCACCCCAGATGAATGGCAGCTTGTTTGGTCTGATGAATTTGACGGTGATGTGGTCGATGACCAAAAATGGAATAAGCTCCTTTGGCGGCCAGGATGGGTGAACAATGAACTGCAAGCCTATACAGCGGAAACCAATAATATTTTCATCGAAAATGGGAATCTGGTCCTCCAGGCATTATATCAACCCGGTTACACTGGGACTGATTATCAAGGTAATACTTATACAACTGATTATACATCCGGCCGCTTGAACACTGACGAAAAGTCAGAATGGACCTATGGCAGATATGAAATCAGAGCCAAGTTACCCGATGGTCGTGGTTCCTGGCCGGCCATATGGATGCTCGGAAGCTCTATCTCAACTATTGGCTGGCCTGCCTGCGGTGAGATCGATATCATGGAACACGTGGGATTTGATGAAGGAATTATCCATGCTTCCATTCATACGACAGATTACAATCATAACCTGGGTACACAGAAAAGTGGAAGTATAACCATTCCAACAGTTACCGATTCTTTTCACGTCTATACACTGGAATGGACACCTAATTATTTGAATTTCATGGTGGATGATACCCCATATCATTTTGTGTATAATGATAGTGAAGATGACCCAAACAAATGGCCGTTTGATGAGAATGCCTATATTATTTTGAATGTGGCCGTGGGTGGTGACTGGGGCGGCGCCCAGGGAGTAGATAATGGGGCTTTACCAATGCAAATGTCGATCGATTACGTGCGCGTGTATGAAGCATCAGATCAGCATAATGATATTGATGTCACATTTCAAGTCAATATGAGTGAAGAATTGGTGAGTGGTACAGGAGTACGGCTATCCGGAGGATCCATTGGCGCTGGGCAACCCAGCGGCATTGCGATGGAAGATATAGATGGCGATGGTATCTGGTCGGTGACACTTTCGTTGCCAAAGGGATCTGTTCATACCTATAAATACCGCAACGGATACTTTCCTGATTCCTGGGAATCAGGTTGGGAGAATGTCCCTTTTGAATGTAGCTCCGACGAATATAACAATCGCCAAATCATTGTAACGAAAACAGATACAATTTTACCAGCGATATGTTTCAGTTCCTGTACAGACTGCGATTAATTCTCCCTCTGATATTCTTATCGGGTTATATACATAGCTCAGGTTTTCTACGTACTGATGGTAGATCAATAGTTGATGAAAATGGGAATCCTGTTTTACTGCGTGGGTTTGGATTGGGTGGCTGGCTTGTTCAAGAGGGATATATGTGGAATATACACGGCTTTTTTGGATCGCCCAGCAATATTGAAAGTAAAATTATAGATCTTGTCGGAACAGAGAATACCGCTGCGTTCTATCAGGCATATTATGAAAATTATATTACTGAAGCAGATGTTGCTTTTATTGCCGCTAATGGTTTTAACGCAATACGGGTGCCTTTCCATTATAAGTTTTTTTCACCGGCACCTGGTGAATATGTACAGGATGGGTTCAACCTCATAGATCAGTTGCTGGAATGGTGTTCCGCGTATGGTGTATATCTCATCCTGGATATGCATTGTGCTCCTGGGGCGCAGAATACTAATGATTTTTCAGACAGTGATGGTAATGTCGCCGGTTTGTGGATTCAGCAATCCTATCGAAATTGGGCCAGTGCGGTTTGGTGGTATATTGCGGATTATTACGTCGATGAAGAATGGATTGCCGGGTACGACCTATTAAATGAACCCGTTTTGTCCGGTGGCTTCATATCTTCACAGTTAAGGCAGTTTTATATTCAAATGACGAATACTATCCGTGATGTGGATACCAATCATATTATTTTTATCGAAGGCAACTGGTACGGAAATGATTTTACTAATTTAACACCTCCCTTTGATGATAATATGGCTTACAGCTTCCATCATTACGTTGGACCCAGTCACCAAACGTCCTGGCTTGGTCAATATACATCTATGAGTCAAACTTACAATATTCCGTTATGGGTTGGTGAATTCGGTGAAAATTCAAATCATTGGGCACATAAGAAAGTACGATTATTTGAAAATAATGATGTTAGTTGGAGCCTGTGGAATTACAAACATAACGGAAGTATTACATCAGCAATGCGAGTGGAGGTCCCACAAGGATTTGAAGCAATTGTTAATTACTGGAATGGCAGCGGCCAAGCTCCGTCCTATGAACAAGCCATGACGGGCCTGATGGATCTGGCAGATGCTTATTTATTTGAAAATTGCGTAGCCAATAAAGGATTAGTAGCTGCTTTATCCGATTCAGATTATGATGGATTTTCTAAACCATTCACAGATTTAACAGTGCCAAACACAATCGAGGCAGTTGACTATGATATTGGTACCAACGGAGTTGCCTATAATGATGAGATCTACGAAGACCCGGATAAATTTGGATCAAATTCAGAATCATGGAATAATGGCTGGGCCTACAGAAACGATGGCGTAGATATTGAATATTCGAGTGACCTTTCTGGCCGCGGATATAACATTGGTTGGATCGATACTGGAGAATGGCTGAAATATACAGTTCAAGCCGAATTTACCGGAACCTACCAATTCTCATTTAAAACATCCGCACAGAATGACAATGGAAAAATATTGATTTCAGTACAGGGACAAACGGGCTCTGTCAATTTTCAAGTGCCAAACACCGGTGGTTACCAAAACTGGGATTGGACCGACACGGCATCAGTCTATCTTTCGGGAGGTGAGAATGTCATTAGATTACAAGCCTTGAATGGGGGTTTTAACTTAAAGTCTATTAAAATTGAAGGAACCAACCCCAATCCCTTACCCGAAAATTATTCAATTTGGAATTTCCCGAATCCCTTTAACACACAAACTACATTTTATTTTTCAGATAATATTGAAAGTGACGGACAGCTAACCATCTATGATAACAGCGGACACGTAGTGCAAAATATCGTGATTGAACAAAACCAATCATCTGTCACTTGGGACGGCAAGGATCGTTATGGTCTTGCTGCCGGATCAGGGATATACATTTATCAGGTTAAATTCGATCAGCAAAAAATTGCAGGTAAAATGACCTTGATCAGGTAATGACCATGGACAGTTTAAAATTATTCACATTCATTATTCTTAGTTCAATTATCTTTTCCTGTAAGGATGAAAATAACGACCAAGAAACCAATGGAATTATTTCCGATACCACAGTAGTAGATATACACGGTCTTTTGCATGTAGAGGGCAATAGAATTGTCAACAAAAATGGTAATGCTGTTTCGCTAGCCGGAAACAGTTTTTTCTGGAGTAATGACAATTGGGGCGGGGATCGCTATTATACGCCCGAAGTGGTCTCCTGGCTGCAAGAGGACTGGAATACAACCATCGTGCGTGCCGCCATGGGCGTGGAAGACTCGGGCGGGTACTTGGATAATAAAACCGCAAATAAGGAGCGTGTGCAAACGATTGTAGACGCTGCTATCGATGTTGGGCTCTATGTTATAATTGATTGGCATTCCCATCATGCAGAAGACAACACGGACGAAGCTGTAAACTTTTTCCAGGAGATGGCAACGCTCTATGGTGAGTATGATAATGTGATCTACGAAATCTACAATGAACCCCTGGATATCTCCTGGAGCAATACCATTAAACCCTATGCCCTGTCCGTTATCTCTGCAATACGGGCCATTGATCCTGATAACCTGATTGTAGTCGGCACGCCTGAATGGTCCCAGCGGGTGGATCTCGCTGCGGCTGATCCTATCACAGAATTTTCTAATATTGCCTATACACTCCATTTCTATACGATTTACCACCACCAGTGGCTTCGGGACAGAGCCAACGCCGCACTGGAAAACGGCATTGCCCTATTGATTACCGAATGGGGGTTAATCGGCTACAGCCTAGTAGATCCGGAAGCCAATGAATGGATGACCTGGTGCTTTGACAATAAAATGAGCCACTGCAACTGGGCCGTGAATGACAAGCAGGAAGAGTGGTCCATATTAGTTCCCGGTGCAAGTACAACCGGTGGTTGGTCCGACGATGACCTAACAGATTCAGGGAAACTGGCAAGAAGTATTATTGTGAATTGGCCGGAGTAAAACATTCAAGCATGCGTTTATCGGATTAGTATTCCAAGAAAACGGTTTCAAATGATATTAAAAGAAGCAGACCGTCCAAAGGCAACTCTTCATAGCTTTAGAGTTACATTTAATAATCTGTTACTTGCCGAAAAGTTGCCAATTGAAGATCGTCAAAGTTTGATGGCACATT
>CATMBH010000110.1:0-5436 GCA_950063985.1 uncultured Fidelibacterota bacterium | reverse complement strand
GTTTTAATAGCAATTTTATATCCCCAAAGAAACATTGAATTTGAAAATCAACTGTTCAATAACACTAATGATGAAATAGTCGAAACCGGCTACAGTTTTAGAAATCCAAATTCAAATAACAATAGAGATTATACTGATACATTGTTTTATGATGTAACCTGGAGTTCATATTTTTTAATGGAACCAGGCGATGTTCTTATGACAACGTTTCAGGCTCCAGCAGACCTGACTATTAAAGCAGTCAGTGTACCAGTGTATCGTTGGGGAACCGGAGAACAACTCACGGTTTCTATTCATAAGGTATCTTATCCTTATGGTTCAGATGGCGCCATGTATGACCAAGGTCTCGTAAACGCCAGCGGTTGGCTGGCCGGATACGATGACGCTGGAACAGGTGACATTAGATTAGAGGGAACTACATGGAATAGTGCTGCTGGTGTATGCGGTGGCGGAGCCATGATCGGCAATGCAACAGATCCTTTGGGAACTGTAGCAGCGGCCGCTGGTCCTCCCGGAACAATGACCATGGGTCTTTCTTGGCCTGATGGTTTCACAGCAGCTACATTGGATCCTACCAATAATCCTGGGATCGAAAATGGCGGCGGTGACAACTGGATGAACTTGGCAGACTTAGGTTCAGAAGTAGACGTATTATCTGGCGAGTATGTTGGTGTTGCTGTACATTACACCGGAACAGGCGGAGACGGATCTGACCCCGGCATTGGTTTTCTATATGCAGCCCATACTGGCAGCCCCTGGGCGTCCATGAAGTACTATGCAAGTACTGCAGAAGGCGGTACAGATTGTAATGGAACTGGTGGTGAAACCGGTTGGTACATTCGTGGCTGGTGCTTCAACTTCCAACTGGCAGTTGACTTAACTGGTGACCGTGGCCCCGTGTTTGAAAGCATTAGTGCTTTGCCAACTACTTTATCAACAGATGGCCGTGCAGTGTCATGTGTAGTATCTGATGATAATCCCAGTGGCGGCGCTGCCGGTGTTGCAGCAGTTGTTTTGTCTTACCAACTGGATTCATTGACAGCAGCTGTTAATACTGTCTCTTTGACAGATGGTGGCGATGGCAGCTGGACAGGTGACATTCCAGGTCAAAGTGCAGGTACATTCGTGTACTGGTCTTTGACAGCTACTGACGTTGGTGGTTTATCCACATCTTCAAATACAATGTCGTACTTCATTTTTTCAGCAACAGCAGGCAACGACCTGATTTTCAATAATCAGGCTGCACTGTATGGAACTATAGCGTATTCATCTTACCTCTATTTCTACTGGGGTGGCGTCCCGTTTGATATCTGGGATGCTTCCTATGGTGGCATGGTAGATGAATTAGTGTCCGAATACTCAACTATTGTTGAGCTGGCCGGAACAGGTCCATACTACAACAATGATGCTGAAGTAGGAGCCTGGTGGGATGGTGACAAAACATACATTGTCTCCGGTGATGAATGGCTTGGTGCCCGTACAGGTTGGTCAAACACGACCTATAGTGCAGGCGATTTACCATACGATGTGCTTGGCATTGCTGCAGATTACAACGATGTCAACTATATGGCATCAGGCGATCAGGGCGGTGTTTCCCGTCTCGTGGCCGGATCCGATGGTTTTGCAAGTTCACTGGCAGGATTCCTTGCGGATTCACTGAATGTGAACTATGATCCAGCATATGAAACCGGCGGCAGTAACTGGCTTGACGGTATAGATCCAGCTACTGGTTATACAGTAGATATGACTGCTTATGGCGGCGTGCTTGACAGTGCCGGTAATCCTGACATGACCGATACATACAACGTCATGATCCATGGACAAGCCGGTAATGGCGGTAAGAGCGCCTTTTTGGCCTTTGACGCTATTGCACTGAACACAGTACCCAGCTATTACTGGGTGGGTGCATCTTATTACTGGAACCAACTTGCGGGAGCTGTTGCGTGTCCCACGGATGCCAGTCCTCTGATTCAAGCCTACGAAGGCCTTGCAGCCATTACAGGCATTGAAGATGATGTTGTTGGTACACCGAATGCCTTCTCATTGAAAGGCAATTATCCGAACCCCTTCAACCCCAACACGAACATTGCGTTTAATCTTGATGTTCGCAGTGATGTAACGGTTACCGTTTATTCACTACTGGGTGAAGAAGTGACCAAGATCCATAACGGTCTCATGCAGCCTGGTCTGCAAACCGTTGCATGGAATGGCATGGATAGTCATGGTACACAAGTTGCCTCAGGCGTTTACATTTACCGTGTAGAAGCACAAGATCGTGCCTTAACCGGTAAGATGATGCTCTTGAAGTAATCTATCACTATAGATTATTGTGATAAAAAAGGGCGGCTCAACAGCCGCCCTTTTTTTTAACTTCTCGTTCCCCAAAATGAAATATTTCCAATTCATACTTGTTATCATAGTAGGTCTGTTTATTTCCTGTATGGGACTTGATAAAACTGTGGCGACTATCCAGGGTGAAAAAATTCATTTGTCTGATATATATCAGGTCTTTGATGAAACCACATTTAACGCCTTAGCGCCGGCCAAGAAAACCGCATTTGTGAGGAAATACGCTGTAGTTAAATATATTTCGTCTTATGAGCAACAGGATCTGACCGGTATTGACTTTAATATTGCTGATGAAAAAAATAAATTAAAGCATGATCTGATCATTCAAGAAATAGAAAAATATTTGGTTGATAATCTTCATTTTTCAGACAGCACACTGAAATTTGTTGGCGATGCTTTGAATGTAGATGTGTTTGTAAAGACACTGACCGTTGCTCACAAATTCTCATTTGGGCAAGGTAATGAACGCACAAAAGAAGAAGCCTATAATAGAGCTAAAACAATTTATAATCGAATTTTCTCGGGTGAGTTAACCTATGAAGAAGCTTTATCTATCTATGGTGAATCTCCGGTCTCGAAAATAAAAGGCAACGAAATGGGCCAGATTTATTTTGGGCTAATGCCAAAAAATTTCAATGATGCGGTTTGGTCTTCTACCGAAGGTAAATTGCATGAACCATTGGAATCATCAATGGGTTTTCATGTTATTATAGTAGATCGTAAAATACCGAAATTTGGAAAAGACAAAAAAGAGTTTGATCGAGATAAATTAAAGAAAGAATTGGAAAAAGGAAAATACGGTTACCAGGAAGAAAGTTTTTCGATATTTGTAGATACTCTTTATCAAAAATATATTGTGTTATTAAATCAAGTTGAATTATATAACATGTGGGATTCTGTGCAGGAGATTGAAGATGTCCATTCAATGTCAGGCATGCCGGTTAATAGGTTAAGGGAAGTTGATTATAATAATGTTATTGGCAGAATTGGCGGAAAGGAAATAACATCAGATTGGATAGTAAATGAAGCAAACAATTTCTCATTATATAAAAATGTGTCTATAAATAGCGGATTCTCATTCAATAAATTTATTTCTGATGTTATAGCTAAACATTTACTGGTGCAGTGGTATGAAGATAACAAAAAGTTGTTCCCTGGCGTTGATACAACCATAAAACGGAAGATCATCAATCGCATTTATACTCGCTATCTTGACAAAATGCAGGAATTGAACCCAGATCTTACCAGAGATATTATTTTAAACAGGTTTATGTTAAAGCACGGGATCGTGGTCAACAGTGCCTTATTTGCTGAAAACGCGAACTAATTCTTGATACAGTTTTTCTGTATCCCAGCCCTGCCCAAAATAGTATTCACCGCCCGCATCCTGTAAGATCAATTCCCAGTGGAGATGAGCGCCTTTTCGTGTACCCAGGGTGCTCTCTTTTGTGCCGCTGTTTCCTGAAAGGCCAATAATTTGAGCGGCGGATACAGTTACTCCCGGTTTTATTTCTCCATTGATATGGGATAAATGGGCGTAAATGGACACCGCCCTGTAACCGGGGATCAGATCGAATCCATGATCAATATACACTGACTGCCCAACCAATACGTGTTCAAATATATCGGAAGGTGTATGTCCCAACTGCTTTGCTTGCGCCAGGAGTCGTTTCCTGAACTCGGGTTGAGCTTCTTCAAAATGATGATCCGCCCGAATGACAGTTCCGCCAGACACCGCCCGGACAGGTGTGCCCCAATTCACATAAAAATCAATTCCCCGGTGTGTGCCGTTTCTATAATGCCTTGGTGCATTAGGTAAGAGCAAGGCTTGTGTGGGGACTGAACTATCTTCGCACGGCAGTAAAAGTGTCAGTTCTGAAACAGATTCAATGGCTGGTGGATTATGATGTGCTGTAAATAAAGGTGCAATTGGTTTTTGTGCAGGGTGAGCGTATGTATCCAGGTATGGTTTGATTATATGATCTATAAACGTCTTATTTAGTCTATAATTTATAAAGAGGGAATCACCGGAAGCGGTTGCAGATAAAAACTCATAGTTAGGGATATTAGCTAAAAGATCATTTAAAATCGTTTGCGCTATCAAAACAGATAATGAATCATCCTGAACAGAATCAGCCAGTGTATGTTTTACGGATTTGTAAGACATTTCTCGCAGGGACTCATCTATGAACCGCAAATGTTGAGCATTGATTTCAGCTGGTAAAACAAAAGTGATTTGAGATCTGTCAACTGATGTATTTACTACAGGTACAATTTCTACAGAAATTTCCGGTTGGGGTGGCGGTGGGGCACAGCTGCTCAACCAAATAAGGGCCGTAAGTCCTGCGGGATAAATTGATTGAACTCTAAAAAACAAAAAATTAATATTAAGAAATATGTTTTAATAATGTGTCAAAAGCATTATTGAACGCTTCAAAGGGATGTCCCGTAACGGTCGCATTACATACGGATGTATAAATAGAATCTGATTCATTCAGAGAGCCATAGTTTTCATTGAGCAACACTTGAACGCTGGGCAAATTGGATAATTGTAATGCGTCTAAAATTGAATATTCATAGCGTCCCCAGGAAACAGGAGCAAAAATAATTCCTTGGACTTTTTTGCGATTGCGCTGGATGAATGAAACAGCTTTTTCTGCTTTGTGGGTTTGCAAAAAACGCAGTTGAATTGCCAAATTGATGCTATGAACATGCGACCGTAAGCCTTTATTAATTTTGTCTAAGGTTACCCGTTCACCGATTTTCGCTGATTGCACACCAATAAGATTAATGTTGGGGCCTTGTAATACCAGGATTTTCATTGATTACCTTAAAGGTATAATATGTCCAATAATATAACCCACAACAATGCCAACTAATAACGCCAGTGTCAAGACCCGGGATTTCATGAATTCGCCGGAATAGCCCCGCTTAATAGCTAACATGCCTACAAAATAACCCAAGCCATTCAAAATCCAGAAAAAAGGAATGGCCAGTAATTTAACAATCAATGGGCCAATAAATGGGATTAGAGCAATTAAAGCACCCAGGCCAGCAAATAGTTGTGTGAAAAGTCCCAATACCAAC
>CATMBH010000109.1:0-5449 GCA_950063985.1 uncultured Fidelibacterota bacterium | reverse complement strand
CAAACCTTTTTATTTAAAAAAATGAGGTTTTTTTTTGATTATATAGTAAAATAATTATATATTTGTACGATTTTTGTTAAATCTCACCTAAAAGGTGAGGATTTTTAAAGGATGCGGAGATGAAAAAAATACAACTGTTTATATTATTAATGGTAATCGGTTGCACAATTAATGCACAGCAAAACGCTGCTGACAGTGTTTCATTTGCGTCAGGTGACAGTGTTGTAATTACGACAGATATTGATGAATCAATTGGTGCAAGTAATGGTTTGGATTTCGGTTATAAAGGTTATCAATGGGGTACATCTATTTCAAGTTTGCCTGAACTGGATAATTTTTCTGATGCTCAAGTTAATTCCGATCAAAAATCTGCAAGCATTGCAGGTCTATTAGGATTAGATACTGTTGTTGTGAACTATATTTACAGCGATGGTGATTTTTGGAAGGTTGAAATCAATGTTGAACTAAATAATAATGATATTGATAAACAAATTGATAAATTTTTAAGATTAGAAAAATATATATCTGAAGTATACGGAAATCCATACACAACAGAACAGACAGTTAAAGGTCCTGCTAGATCATATAATAATTTTCTGAATGTAAAATATGCCCGTTCTTTTTATACTTCTTCTTGGAACGTCACTCCTGCAAGAATAATTTTAGTTTTAAATGGAATTGTACAGCAACCGCAAACTGAAAAAAGTATATTAGATAGTGAATTAAGTTTTTTGAAACTGGTATACTATAATCTTGATTATATGCAATCTGCTGAAGATCAAACTCAGCCTATAGATTTACCATCTATATATGACATTTACTGACAGTGTTAATAGCGCGCACAGTATTATTCATTTGCTTAAGCGCGCAATTTTCATTCTGTCCTACGCCGCCACGAATGGTGCGCTCTTTCCGCTATAATAGTTCACAATTAAAGGCAATGGAAATCAGTCGCAAAGTGCTGGAAAATCTCGGTTATGATATTGAATTTTATACAAAAGAAAGCTATCTGATAAAAACAACTGTCGCACCTATAAAAAAAGATTTACGCCGTTATGATTATGCAATTGCTGTAATAGTTGAAGATCATGTACAGGTATATATCATTGCACAAAAGCAAGTTTTTAAACGGGGATCAGAGACAACGATAGGAGGCGGTAAATCAATCACTGAAGCAGATGCAGTCGATTGGTTGCCTTATTCAATACAACAGAAAATATTTTGGCCCTTGATTGAAGAATTTTCAAAATATGGTTTAAAGGAAATTCAAAATATCAGTACATTTTAACCTAAAAAAACAAAGTAATTGCTTAAAATAGCGTTTGGTCTTTATGGGTAGACTGTATCAATTTCAACGGATTTTTATATAGCTAAAATCACAATTTTATCATGGCAAACAATAGAATTTTAAGCGAAAAATTAGAAAGTTTACTGCAAGGTATTCATGAGCAATATGGTAATGCATTAACGGATGAATTAATTGCTCGCTTGGAATACACAATTGCCGATTTTAATGAAGAAATCGATTCTTTAATGAATGATTTAAAGGAAAATGCTTCTCTAAAAGAAAAATTGATGGAAGATATTAAATCGGGAAAAACTGAAGAAAAAACGGTTGATCCGACTGAATATTCTGCAGAAGAAGTAAAAGAAATGAGTGAGTGGGAAAAAAGACTCGAATCACTAAGTTGAGGAAACACAATGTCTGTTAAAGATAAAATTATTTTTGGATTGCTTGCGTTATTAATCGTTGTTGGTGGATATTTTCAGTATATGTCCAGTAATATGATCAAACGTATGGATGAATTGAACAAAAATGATGCTGCACATGTAGATGTAGTCCAAAACGAATTTCGCAAAGATCTGAAAACTTTAGATCTGCAATTTATTGGTAGAGGTAAGCATGTCCAAAAAGCACAAAATGATATAATTGCTAATACAAATTTAATTAATGCAACTGCAGATTCACTTGCAGATATGATTTACGAAGTACAATATAACCTGGATGAATTGGACCGCGATGTGAGTAAACGCTTCTCTGATGTCGAAACGGATATTGCTGACTTAGAAGATGACTTCAATAGCAACAGACGAAAGACAAGTCAAACATTATATGAAATTCGACAATCAATAACCGTTCTAAAGACTGACATAAATGAAATAAAAGTAAAAATCACCGAAAAGGATAAAAAGAAGAAAAAGAAATAAAATTATATAATTCATTTTTAATATAAAAAGGGCTATTACTTGAGCCCTTTTTTAATTTTATAGATAAAATCTATTTTTTACGAAGATAGCTTTAGGATTGCTTGCTTGAATTGAATTTTCTGCTTAAAGAATTAGTTGAAGTGAATGAATATATGAATATGACTTTCAACCTATATAATTATGAAGATTCAGCAGAAGAAAATAATGAAATATATATAAAAAAAGTGGGGTAGATTTCACAATGACCTCGGTACAAAGTGAAAATCTACCCCTTCCACATACCAAAGGTACCAAACCAGCACCTTCATGTTTAAAGTAAAAGTTTAATTACCAAAATGCAAGAAAAAAAATGAATGAAAAGTGCCGAGGGCCGGAGTCGAACCGGCACGAGGAATACCCCATTGGTTTTTGAGACCAACGCGTCTACCAATTCCGCCACCCCGGCATTTTCTATAAATAAAATTAGCCTATTTATTAAAATAATATCAATAAATTTAAACTCAAATTAACAGGAGTTCCATAAAAATGAGCTATAAAACAATAGCTGAAATGTTTATTCAGTGCGTTGAACAATTTGCAGATAATCCTGCATTTTTTGATAAGATAGATGGCGAATGGCAAAAAAAGACCTACAGAGAAGCCGGTGACATTGTTGAGAATCTTGCTAGCGGATTAGCATCATTAGGTGTCCAAAAAGGGGATAAGATTGCCATTCTTTCTACAAATTCCTCTAGATGGGCTTTTGCTGATTATGCTATCACTGGGTTAGGGGCAGTAACAGTAACTGTGTATCCGACATTAACAAATCCTCATATAAAATATATTTTCGATGATTCTGAAACACATTACGCTTTTGTAGGGAATAAAGAACAGTTAGATAAAACCAAGTCTCTTATTCAAGAATGTGAGCATATGAAAGGATATGTGCTCATGGATGATTCTGAAGCTGATACAGATAATGTTTTTGGTTTCAATACTCTAATAGAGAAAGGTAAAGCGTATAAGGAGAGTTCAAATTTTGATTTTAAAGCAATTGCCAGTACAATAAATCCGGATGATTTACTGACATTAATTTATACAAGTGGCACAACAGGTAATCCTAAAGGGGCCATGCTCTCCCATAACAATTTGATTTCCAACATTAAAAGCGGTAAAAAATCTATCCATGTTGACGAAAGTGATGTATTTCTTTCTTTCCTACCATTGAGCCATGTTTTTGAACGCATGGTAGGTCATTTCACAGGTTTAACATCTGGTGGACGTGTGTATTACGCTGAAAGTATTGATACAGTTGCTGACAATATGGGTGAAATTAAACCGACTATTATGGCCAGTGTTCCCCGTCTCTATGAGAAAATGTATGCTAAAATACTCGATAAAGTGAGTAATGATCCTCCATTAAGACAAAAGATCTTCTGGTGGGCCATCAGTGTTGGTAAAGAAGCCATGCCTTATATTTGTAAAAACAGTCGTCCCAGTGGATGGTTAGGTTTCAAATTTGGATTAGCTGAAAAACTGGTATTTTCTAAGATTAAGGAACGAGTTGGGGGGCGGTTAAGATTCTTCGTTTCCGGAGGGGCACCCTTGTCCCAGGAAATAGCAGAATTTTTTGCTGCTGCAAATATCATTATCCTTGAAGGCTATGGATTAACCGAGACAAGCCCTGTAATCACAAATAATCGCCTTGAAGACGTAAAATTTGGAACGGTCGGTAAACCGATTGATGGTGTAGAGGTAAAAATAGCTGAAGATGGTGAAATTATTTGCCGAGGTGAAAATGTAATGCTGGGCTACTATAACAATGAAGCAGCAACCAGAGAAGCCATTGATGAAAATGGCTGGTTCCATACGGGTGATATAGGTGAATTCGATGAGGATGGATTTTTGCGAATTACCGATAGAAAGAAGAATATTATTGTCACTTCGGGAGGGAAGAATATCGCTCCGGCACCCATGGAAATCGCCCTCATAGTATCAAAATACATTGAACAAGTTGTTGTATTAGGTGATCGAAGAAATTTTGTTTCTGCCTTGATTGTCGCAGCAAAAGAAACATTGTCAGAATGGGCTCACGAGCAAGGGATTGATGGTGATATTATTCAAGATGAACGTACACTCAAATTGTTTGAAAATGAAGTCAGCAAGGCCATGGCAGGATTCGCTCATTACGAAACGGTTAAGAAATTTAAATTAGTTGATGACGAATGGTCTGTTGAATCTGGTGAATTAACACCTACACTTAAAGTAAAACGTAAGGTAATTGAAGAAAAATACGCAGATTTAATAGATAGCATATATCAAGTATAGCATAAAATCATTTAAACCAATCCATTATCGCATCAATTAATGATAAAAATATCTGTTTTAGGTACAGGAATCTGGGGTTCGGCAATTGGTGAATTATTAACTCAAAATGGCCATGAGGTCATTTTGTGGCAACGTGATGCTGAAAAAGTGAAAGCCATGGAGGCTGACAGGAAACATCCTTTCTTTGCTGATTTAACATTTTCCGATGAAGTCAAATTTACATCTGACTTGGATATGGCGATAAAGGGATCACAAATAATAGTTGTTGCTGTCCCATCACACAGTGTTCGTGAATTAGTATCTCGAGCTGTTGACTTCATAGAAAATAATGTAATTATAGTTAATATTTCCAAAGGATTAGAACTTGACACATTATTGACCATGAGTTCTGTAATTAGTGAGGAAACAGTTGGAAAAAACGTAAGTATTGTTTCTTTATACGGCCCCAGCCATGCAGAGGAAGTAATCCGAAAAATACCCACAACTCTGGTAGCGGCATCAACAGATGAAAATTCCTCTAAAAAGGTGCAGTATATTTTTTCTTCGAGTGTGTTACGTGTTTATACCAATACTGATATCTTGGGATTAGAATTAGGCGGATCCATTAAGAACGTAATCGCTATAGCAGCGGGAATTTGTGATGGCATTGGGTTTGGTGATAATACCAAAGCTGCGATCCTTACGCGCGGTATTGCTGAAATGACGCGGTTAGGTGTTGCCTTGGGCGCCCGGGAAAAAACCTTTGCAGGATTAAGTGGTATTGGCGATTTATTTGTGACATGCTCCAGCAAACATAGTCGTAACCGTTATGTAGGAGAAGAAATTGGCAAAGGCCGGAAAATAGATGAAATATTATCAGAAATGAAAATGGTTGCAGAAGGTGTAAAAACAGCAAAGGCAGTTTTTCAATTATGTCAAAAACACAATGTTGATA
>CATMBH010000108.1:0-5452 GCA_950063985.1 uncultured Fidelibacterota bacterium | reverse complement strand
TCTCGAAAGCCCAGTGGTTTATGTTGAATGATGATGTAAAAAATCAAGGCTATGTCACACCCCGGGGTGATTGCTATGATTGGGTAGATGAAAAGCTCAAAAAAGACTCGAAGTGGTAAATAATTTGGAGGGGTATAATTGTGTTTTATCTTAAAGACGCTGATCCCGAATTACATCAAATTTTGATGCGCGAAGTGGGACGTGAATCAGCGACCCTTGAATTGATTGCATCAGAAAATTTTGTTAGTTATCCAGTTCTGGAAATGGCTGGCGGTGTCATGACCAACAAGTATGCCGAAGGCTACCCTGGAAAACGCTATTATGGCGGTTGTGAGCATGTGGATGAGGCCGAAAATTTAGCAAGAGACCGTGCCAAAAAGCTGTTCAATGCTGAATACGTTAATGTTCAACCCCATTCTGGATCCCAGGCAAATATGGCTGCATTGTTCACCTTTATTAAGACCGGTGATACAATCATGGGGTTAGACTTGGCTCATGGCGGACATTTAACTCATGGCAGTCCTGTGAATTTTTCTGGAAAACTCTTCAAAGTTGTTTCTTACCAGGTAAACAGAGAAACAGGGCGAGTTAATTTTGATGAAGTTAGAAAATTGGCTAAAGAGTATAAACCAAAATTGATTATCTGCGGCGGCAGTGCCTATCCAAGACATATAGAATTTGAGGATTTCAAAGCTGTTGCTGATGAGATCGGTGCCTTTCTTATGGCTGATATTGCTCATCCGGCCGGATTGGTAGCAACTGGACTGCATCCTTCACCAATGCCGTATTGTGATGTAGTAACTACAACTACTCATAAGACATTACGTGGGCCACGGGGTGGTATGATTATGATGGGAAAAGATAGGAAAAATCCATTTGGTGTTGTGGCTTCAAAATCCGGACGTGTAAAAAATATGTCTGAATTGATTGATTCCATGGTCATGCCGGGAATTCAAGGTGGGCCATTAATGCATATCATCGCAGCTAAAGCAGTTGCATTTGGTGAAGCGCTACAGCCTTCTTTTAAAGACTATACCAGCCAAATTGTGCAGAATGCTCAAACCCTTGCAGAAGCATTTTTAAACAAAGATTACCACTTAGTATCTGGCGGAACAGATACCCATGTTATCTTAATAGATTTGACGAATAAAAAGATCACTGGTAAAGCTGCTGAAAAAGCACTTGAAAAAGCCGGAATCACGGTAAACAAAAATATGGTTCCTTTTGATGAGCGCAGTCCATTTATTACGAGCGGAATACGGATCGGTACCCCAGCAATTACAACAAGAGGTATGAAAGAAGATCAAATGCTCATTATTTGTGATTTGATTGATCAAGTCATTAGTGATCCAGAAAATGATGATGTTATCAGTAATGTCATTTCAATTGTAAAAGAACTTTGTGATTCTTTTCCTCTCTACGACGATCTATTAAACTGATCGTTCTCTTATTTTTTCATTAATCTCTCTAAATTCATGCCTATGTTAATGAAGCGCTATTTTCGCATTGTTAGTTTTTGCTTATTGTGTATATGGGGTTCTTCCTGCTCTACAGTTTATTATTTAGAACACCATCCTGGTTTTGCTGACGATATATTTTATCGAAAAGTAATTTCAGCAGAGAAAAAACTAGGAAGCAATGACGATAAACTTTACCTGGAAGCTGCAAAATTGCGAACTCAATACACATATGCATTTATTGTAGAAAAAGCGGACCGTTTGATTGAAGATGATTATGAGACCGGTAAAAGGTTCTACGACAAAGCTTTAGCAAGTTTTGAAGAAGCGATCTCCTATGGAAAAAAAGCAATACAACTCCGTCATCCTGAACTGCAATTCATAACGGATTGGATTATAGAAGATGTTACGTTTACTGAAAAAGATGTGCCGTATTTATATTGGCTGGGCGCTGCCTATGGTGGATCTATTGGTTCAAGCAGAGGTAAGGCAAAATGGGTGATTCAACTCCCAATTGTTGGCTATTTATTGGAAACATCACTGGAAATTGATCCCTCATGGAATTATGGTGCCATACATACTGCAATGATTTCATATACTATGGCACGTACAGACTTAATGGGTAATAATGTTGAAAACGCAACAAAACATTATGAACAAGCCATGCTTTTTTCAAATAGACAAGATGCGGGAGCGAAAGTGTCATTTGCTGAAAATGTTCATGTAGCACTGCAAAATAAAGATGAGTTTGAATTATTATTAAAGGAAGTTCTCTCTATGGATGTAGAAAATAATAAAGAATTAGCTTTAGGGAATATTATTGCCCGTGAGCGAGCACTTTGGTTACTTTCAAGGACAGATGAGCTCTTTTACTAAATGACTACTTTGTACCGCATACTGTTTTGTCTTCTTTTAATGGGTGAAGCCAGTGCTAAAAAAACAATCATAAAAATGGCGACACTGGTTCCTGAAGGTACAGATTGGCATGGTATGCTTGTGGAAATGGGACAGCGCTGGAAAGAAGCAACCAACGGACAAATTGTTTTGCGCATATATCCTGGCGGAGTTGTTGGTGATGAACGGGATATGATTCGAAAAATACGAATCGGACAAATCCACGCAGCAGCAGTTTCCACTGAAGGATTATCTGAAATAAATCCTGAAGTCAATGGTTTTGTGTTGCCCATGGTTTTTGATGATTATGATGATGTGGATTGGCTGCGTCAACGAATGTCAGAGCAATTAGCAGCAGGTATGCGAGAAAATGGTTTCGAAGTTCTCCTGTGGGCCGATGTTGGTTGGGCGAAATGGTTTACAGCTAAACCTATTGTGTATATAGATGATCTTAAAACCATGAAAATCTTTACCTGGGCAGGTGATTATCATTTTCAGGAAATGTGGGAGCAGGCAGGATTTCAAGCTGTACCATTGGCGTCAATTGATGTATTGAGCGGTCTGCAGACTGGTTTGATAGATGCCATAGCCACACCACCACTGTATGCCCTGTCACAACAATGGTTTAGCAGTGTGAATTATATGCTGGATATAAATTGGGGATTATTAACTGCCGGCGTAATTATAGATAAGCGCATCTGGGATAAAATATCATCCGATCATCAATCAAAGATGATGGAAATTGCTCAAGATATCGGATTAATGCACCAGCAAAGTACCCGTCATCAGGATGATGAAGCGATTAAAGTAATGCAGGAATATGGACTAAAAATTTATCGACCAACGCCAGAGGAAAAAGCACACTGGAAAAACTACATTAAGTCTTGGTATCCTGAATTGCGTGGAACTTATGTTTCTGAAGAAATCTTTGATAAGGTCATAGAATACATGGCCGAAAAAGATTCATTGGATGCATTGCAGCAAATATTTGAATAATGACTAACCAGAAAAATCATATTACCCAGCGTCTCCAATGGGGCGAGGATATACTTGCATTAGCTGTTTTCTTCCTTTTAGCATTCCTTCCTGCTTTCGAAACATTATCGCGATTTTTTGGTGGTGCAGGTGTACCAGCTTCGCCGGTATTGGTCCAGCACATGACTTTATGGATCGGGTTTGTAGGGGCTGTCCTTGCAACACGTCAAAATAAATTATTAGCACTAACAACAAAACCGTTATTTCAAGCAGATGAGGATTTTCATTTTGGCCGCTGGATAGCAAAGAATATTTCGTGTATTGTTGTCATTTCTTTGATGTGGGGCAGCTGGAATTTGATCCTAATCGAATTTCAATATCCCTTCAACATAGCGCCAAATATTCCGCGCTGGTTTGCGCAAGGAATTATGCCTGTGGGATTCACATTGATGGCAATTCAAATTTTTTACAGCAGTTTTAGTAATCGTATGCTGCGCAGTTCCATGCTGATGATGGCATTCATGTGGACGTTTATTGCTTTTTCTGATGCTTTTAATGAAAATAGTATAATCCTCTTTATTGGTTGTGCCGCGATTCTTTTCTCACTTTATTATGGTGCGCCAATCTTTGTGGGTTTAGGAGGAATTGCCGGATTACTATTTTGGAGTGAGTATATACCTGTTGCAGCTATTCCTGCGGAAGCATATCGCATTGTTGTTTCACCTTCATTACCTACCATTCCGTTATTCACTTTGGCAGGATATATTTTAGCTGAAAGCGGTGCTTCACAAAGAATGTTCAAGGTTTTCAGGGTTTTATTTGGCTGGATTCCCGGCGGCACACCGATTGTAATTGTTTTTCTCTGTGGATTTTTCACTGCACTCACTGGCGGTTCTGGAGTAACAATTTTAGCCTTAGGCGGTTTGCTCTATCCTTTATTGAGAAAAGAAGGGTATAACGAATTATTTTCATTAGGATTGATCACTGTCGCTGGTTCTTTGGGTTTATTATTTCCACCCAGTTTACCGGCAATTCTTTTTGGAGTGACAGCTGGAGTATCCGTTAAAAATATTTTTATAGCCGGGTTAATTCCTGGAATAATACTTGTTTTGTCAGTGGCCGGATGGTCAGTTTTCCAGGGAAAAGGAAAAATCCATGTAACAAAATCATTAAATAAGAAAAATATAGGAGCAGCTTTATGGGCAGCCAAATGGGAAATGATGATCCCATTTTTAGTTTTATTGGGCATTTTTGGTGGTTATACAACATTGGTGGAAACAGCAGCCTTAATGGTGTTTTATACGTTTGCGATCGAAGTCTTTGTTTATAAAGATCTAAAAATGAGTGAGTTTCCGCGTATTGTTTTGGATTGTGCAACGTTGATTGGCGGAGTGTTAATTATACTTGGTGTAGCCATGGGACTGACGAGTTATATGGTTGATGCGCAGATACCTAGTCTATTTCTCAATTGGGTTCAAACTACTATATCCTCAAAATTTGTATTTTTGTTGATGCTGAATGTCCTGCTTTTATTAGTGGGCTGTTTGATGGACATTTTCTCAGCCATTATTGTTATTGTTCCACTCATTATGCCCTTAGGGCTTCATTTTGGCATAGATCCAGTTCATTTAGCAGTTATTTTCATAGCGAACCTGGAGTTGGGCTTTGTAACTCCTCCAGTCGGCATTAATCTCTTTTTATCGGCGTATCGCTTTAATAAAGATATGCCGACAATTTATAAGGCAACATTACCATTTTTTGTTGTACGATTTATTGTGGTTCTCTTGATTACCTATGTACCTGTTATTTCTCTCGGTTTATTGAACTGAAAGTGGGAACAATCACATGTATTATTCATTTCTTGACTATAGATGAATGCAGGGAATAGATTTGCCGGCGTTAAAAAGGAGCTAAATCGAAGTAAAATCGTTATTATTATTTAAGTGAATAACGTGACGGGCTTGCCCGTCAATAATAGGAGAACATACCAATGAAACGATTGATCATGGTCGCGACCATGGCCTTTTTAACATTTTCACGCCCTTTATACGGCCAAAGTGAGGCTGGGGCCATCTTTTTACTCATTTCTCCTGGCGCCCGTGCCGGCGGAATGGGCGAAGCTCAAG
>CATMBH010000107.1:0-5456 GCA_950063985.1 uncultured Fidelibacterota bacterium | reverse complement strand
GAGGATCTACCCAAATTTGGTTCCCCGGAATCATTTAACGTGTTGATCAAAGAGCTGCAAGGTCTTGGTTTAGATATTGAACTTGAATAAAGGGAGGATGACGGTTTGACGTTCATTCAGTCCACAAAAATAGATACATCAAAAAACTATAACTCTATCACCATAAGTTTGGCATCGCCAGAAATGATTCTGACAAGATCATATGGAGAAGTGTTAAAACCAGAAACAATAAACTATCGTTCATATAAGCCGGAAAAAGATGGTCTTTTCTGTGAAAAGATTTTTGGTCCGGTTAAAGATTATGAATGCCATTGCGGTAAATATAAAGGTATTCGTTATCGCGGTATCATTTGCGACCGTTGCGGAGTAGAAGTTACACGTAAACGTGTTCGTCGTGAACGGATGGGTCATATTACTTTAGCTGTACCTGTTGTACATATCTGGTATTTACGCTCTATTCCAAGCAAGTTGAGTTATCTGCTTGGTTTAAGTACCAAAAACCTTGAACGTATCATCTATTACGAAATTTATGTGATTATTGAACCGGGTGCAAGTGGACGGGAACAGAGAGAACTTCTCGATGAAGATGAATATATCGAACTGGAAACAAAATATGGTTTTAATGCAGCAACAGAAGAAGAACGGGATAATGATGACTTCTTCTACGCATCAATGGGCGGCGAAGCACTTCGAGACATGCTGTCCCGATTGAATATGATTGAACTGAAGAATAATCTTGTGGAAATCATTAATACATCCCGTTCAAAACAAAAGAAGCAAGATGCTTTAAAAAGACTGAAGGTAGCCAAAGCATTTTTACCTACATCTGAAAAGAAAAAAGTAAACAATCCAGAATGGATGGTCATCTCTGTTTTACCAGTAATGCCGCCAGAACTTAGACCGCTTGTACCTCTTGATGGTGGTCGATTTGCTGCCAGTGATTTAAATGATCTCTATCGCAGGATCATTATCCGTAATAACCGTTTGACGCAGTTGATGGAAATCAAGGCTCCCGATGTCATTTTACGTAATGAGAAACGTATGCTTCAGGAATCTGTTGATGCAATATTTGATAATAACCGCAGAAAAACTGCTATTCGCTCTGGTACACGCCGTCCGTTAAAATCAATTTCTGATATGCTCCGGGGTAAAACCGGCCGTTTCCGTCAGAATCTGCTTGGTAAGCGTGTTGATTATTCAGGTCGTTCTGTTATTGTTGTTGGGCCAGAATTGAAATTAAATGAGTGTGGATTACCCAAACAGATGGCGCTGGAATTATTTAAACCGCATATGATCAATGAATTGATCAAGCGCGGTTTTGCCACGACTCCTCGTGGTGCCAAACTCATGATTGAAAATAGTGATCCTATTGTTTTCAAAGTGCTTGAATACGTAGTAATGGATCATCCTGTTTTATTGAACCGTGCACCAACGCTACACCGTCTGGGAATCCAAGCCTTTCAACCTATTTTAGTTGATGGCAAAGCTATTAAGATTCATCCATTAGTGTGTGCTGCATTTAATGCGGACTTTGATGGTGACCAAATGGCGGTCCATCTTCCGCTTTCAATACAAGCTCAAATAGAAGCACGGGTGTTAATGCTCTCCAGTCAAAACATTTTGCATCCGGCGAACGGTAAACCAATTGCTATTCCTTCACAGGATATGGTACTTGGCTGTCATTATTTAACCCGCCCCCGTAAAAACGCCAAAGGTGAAGGGAAGAGTTTTGGTTCATTTGATGAAGTAATCATGGCTTATGAAAATAAAGTAGTTGATATGAATGCAATCATCAATGTGCGACATAAAGGTCAATGGCAAAAGGATACAACAGTTGGACGTGTGATTTTTAATGCGATCATGCCTGAAGAACTCGAATACTTTAATGGTATTATTGATAAAAAGTCTCTTCAGAAAATTGTTAATGATGCCTATTTGCTCGCCGGAAATTATGCAACAGTCGAATTTTTGGATAAACTGAAAGATTTGGGTTTTAAAATTGCAACAAAGAGCGGTACTTCGATCTCAATAAGTGACGTATTAATTCCTGAACAAAAAGACAAAATTATAGAAGCTGCTACAAAAGAAGTTGAATCGATCCAGAGTAAGTTTGATCGTCATATCCTTACAGAAGGCGAACGATACAATAAAGTCATTGATGTCTGGACTCATGCGACCAACCAGGTGGCTGCTACTATGATGGAAAACCTTAAGCAAGATGAACAAGGTTTTAACCCAGTATATATGATGGCAGATTCAGGAGCTCGAGGCAGTCAGGACCAAATAAAGCAGCTGGCAGGAATGCGCGGATTGATGGCGAAACCACAAAAATCTATGACAGGACGTAAAGGTGAGATTATTGAATCACCCATTACTTCCAACTTTAAAGAAGGATTATCCGTGTTGGAGTATTTTATTTCCACTCACGGTGCCCGTAAAGGGTTGGCAGACACAGCGCTGAAAACAGCTGATGCTGGTTATCTTACTCGTCGATTAGTTGATGTTGCTCAGGATGTTGTGATCTATGATAAAGATTGTGGTACGATTAATGGTATTGTTATTGCTGATCTTAAAGAAGGTGAAGAAATTATTGAACCTCTGTCTGATCGAGTCCTCGGGCGAACAATTCTTGATGATCTCATTGTTGATGGTGAAACTAAGATGAAAGCTGGTCAGTTGATCAGCGAAGTTGAAGCTGATATCATTTCTGATAATAATGTTGATAATGTTCGTATTCGTTCTGTACTGACTTGTGAAGCCCCGCGCGGTGTTTGCGCCAAATGTTACGGCTGGAATTTGTCTACCCACAACGAAGTCAATCGAGGCACAGCGGTGGGTATCCAAGCAGCGCAGAGTATTGGCGAGCCGGGGACACAGTTAACGTTACGGACTTTTCATATTGGTGGTACGGCAACACGAATTATTGAACAATCTGAAATGACAACGAAGTACGCTGGAACAATAAAATATTCTGATACTCTTGAAGTTGCGGCTACTAAAGATGAAGAAAATAACAAAGTAATTCGTTGTATGGTGCGCAATGCCAAGATCACAGTTGTGGATAGTAAAGGAAAAGAATTAAATGACTATAACGTGCCTTATGGTTCAGATGTGATTGTCGCTGATGGTGATAAAGTGAAGGGCGGACAGGTATTATTCCAATGGGATCCCTATACAGATCTTATTTTGGCCCGTCAAACTGGTAAAATTCAAACTAAGGATTTTATTGAAGGTGAGACTTACCATATTGAAGCAGTTGAACTTGGTAAAAAACGTATGGTGATAGTTGAAGCAAAAGATAGAAATTTAAGCCCCCATATAGATATTGTAGATAAGAATGATAAAATTCTTACCGGTGGTACCATTCTACCAGTGAAAGCCACGCTTGTTGTTCGCGACGGCCAAAAAGTACAGCGTGGTCAAGCATTGGTTAAAATACCAAAAGACATTGTCAAAACTCGTGATATTACCGGTGGTTTACCTAGGGTTGCTGAATTGTTTGAAGCTCGAAAACCTTCAAATCCTTCAGTAGTCAGCGAAATAGATGGTCGTGTGCAGTTCGGTGAAGTCAAACGTGGTATCCGTAAAATTCATGTGATCGGCGCTGATGAGGACGTGCGCAAATATTCCATTCCTTATGGTAAACACATTATCGTCCATGAAGGTGATTTGATCACAGCTGGAACACCACTTTGTGAAGGTTCAATATCTCCAACTGATATTCTTAATATACTTGGATCTGTAAAAGTTCGTGAATATCTCGTGAATGAAATTCAGGAAGTTTATCGTTTGCAAGGTGTAAAAATCAATGACAAGCATATTGAAGTCATCGTTCGTCAAATGATGCAAAAAGTAAGCGTCATCGATCCCGGAGACAGTAAATATTTGCAAGGTGATCGTGTGAATAAGAATGAATTCTTTGAAACGAACCGTATCCTTATGAATATGGCTGTCATTACGAAGCCTGGTGATTCAGACTTGGAAGAAGATTCTCTCGTGGATAAAAAGGAATTGCGAGAAATCAATAAGTCCCTTAAAGAAGATGGTAAAACTACTGCAAAGTCACGTAAGCCCAAGCCGCCGATTTTCAAACCGCTGCTGATGGGTATTACACAGTCATCGTTGAATGTAGAAAGCTTCATTTCTGCTGCTTCTTTCCAGGAAACTACTCGTGTATTAACAGATGCTGCTGTGGCATGCAAAACTGATTATTTGCGTGGACTTAAGGAAAACATTGCAGTCGGGCGTTTAATTCCAGCTGGAACTGGAACTCCAGGCTTGGAAAATATACTCGTATCAGATCCTGATTCTATGGTGACGGAAGAACCCTTAACAAAAGCAGTCAGTTAATTAATATCATCTTAATATAATGACTAAAAAGCAATTGACTGAAATTCAAATAAATTGGTAATTTTATAGGCTTTTTTGGAACTGATATGCCGACAATAAATCAATTAATTAGAAAAGGGCGTAAGCGAGTGGAAAAAAAGACTTCTACTCCTGCATTGATGGGCAACCCTCAGAAACGGGGTGTATGCATTCGTGTATACACAACGACGCCAAAGAAACCTAATTCCGCTCTGCGGAAAGTAGCCCGTGTGCGTTTAACAAACGGTCGTGAAGTAAACGCATATATTCCCGGCGAAGGACATAATCTCCAGGAGCATTCAATCGTGCTGATTGAAGGGGGTCGTGTTAAGGATTTACCTGGGGTGCGCTATCACATTGTTCGTGGTACACTGGATACTGCTGGTGTTTCAGATCGGAAAACAAGTCGTTCAAGATATGGTGCTAAAAAACCTAAGTAAATACTAATGAGACGTAGACGACCTGAAAAAAGAAAAATTTTACCTGATCCAGTATATAATGATCTTGCTATAGCAAAATTCATTAACTATCTGATGAAAGGAGGCAAGAAGGGTGTTGCCGAACAGATTTTTTATTCAGCTATGGATTTGATTAAAACCAAGACTAAAACTAATGGAATTAAAATTTTTGAGAAAGCTATTGAAAAAACAACCCCAATTGTAGAAGTAAAATCGCGGAGAATTGGTGGAGCGACGTATCAAGTGCCAATCGAAGTTGCAATACATCGCCGTTTTTATCTGGCTTCGCACTGGATAATTAATGCTGCAACAGGACGCAAAGGTAAACCAATGGCTGATAAGTTAGCATTAGAATTGATTGCTGCAGCCAATGAAGAAGGGGGTGCCATCAAGAAAAAAGAAGATACACACCGTATGGCTGAAGCAAATAAAGCATTCGCGCATTTTCGTCGTTAAAATTTAGAATAGATTATGAAACACATTCCATTAGACAGGGTTCGCAATATTGGTATCATGGCTCACATCGATGCCGGCAAGACGACGACCACCGAGCGGATCCTGTTCTACACCGGCAAGTCGCACCGGATGGGCGATGTCGACGATGGGTCCACCATCACCGACTTCGATCCC
>CATMBH010000106.1:0-5463 GCA_950063985.1 uncultured Fidelibacterota bacterium | reverse complement strand
GTTTTTATTAGTAAAGATATAGTCCAGTTTACGATCCCACCATCTGTTCACAGATGTGCTGTGTGTATTATGGTTAGCTGTAACAACTTCCGTTAAAGAAATTGCTGAATTGTAAGTATCATACAACGATTTCAGCAGCAGCGGTTCATTTTCAAAATTATTGAAATAACTGCCTTCCAAATGTGGTCCGCCATCCACGTCTGTGTGAAATATATCATTTTCACAGGCATCTTCATCACAATAATCTATATTCGCACCAGGAGGAACAGAATTCAAATCTCCTCCAGCGACAAAAACATATCCCGCTACATCCATTTCATCAAGAACTTCCTTGAATTTATCAATATGTTTTTGTTTCGTGTCGTCCGTTGCAAAGGCGGTGGCATGGACATTCACAGCATAAAAATCATCTTGATCAGGGATAACTATTTTTGCTTTCAAGATATTTCTGCGCAAGTAGAACAATAGGGTCAGGTCATCCTGGTCGCCCCTTAAGGGAAGCTGAACACGTTCAGCTGATTCTATGTACCATTTGCTTAACACAGCGTTGCCAGCATCAATACGACCAATGCCATCGCTGGGAATTGTTTGCGCTTTCCACATGGACGCATAGGCGGCGTAATTCATGTCTGTATGATCCAGCAACCATTGCACCTGGTCAATGTATTGTGTGCGTTTGGATTCTCGATCGATTTCCTGGAATAGAATAATATCCGGATTAATGATATCGATTTCTGCAGCAACAAGCTCCAGGGCATCGAGCACTTCATTTTCTGTAAAAATACTTCGATCTCCGCAAGAGTCGCCAAAAAATGGCAACCGGCCAATGCCAAAGCGGATATTCCACGTGAGCACTTTTAAAGACCCTTCGGTCGATGAGGCAGTACTAATATTTTTGGCTTCGTATAAAACAGCCTTCTCCACATCATCAAAAGTGGTGACCAGCGGGTCACAGCTAAAAAGGAACAACGCCAGTATATATAAAAATGGTTTACCTTGTCTCATTGGTAAGAACTTATTAAAGATTCATAACGCGTTGCAGTATTTCGTTATCGTCCGGGAAAAAGCCTGAAGGTATTAATCGTGGAATTAATTCTTTCAGTTTTGGACTGCGAGAAAACACATCCTCAAATATCGGCAATGCCATATCCAGATTTCCTGCCGTCACTAGCGTGACGGCTGTCCAAAATGGCAGTTCGGGATTTTCCGGATAGTATTTTGCTGACAGTTTATATTCTGCTAGGGCTTTGTCCATTTCCCCTAATTCCAGATAATGATCGCCTTGATTGGCATGTTCATAGGCCCTGTGAACTCTTATGAGTCGTTTCAATTCCTGTATTGGCTCTGGATGGTCCTCAATGCGCAGTTCCATTTTAATATCCTTCCACTCCACACCTGTAGGTTTTCCGCTTACAATTAATATAGCCGCAGATTGTTTACCCCGCAAATCACCCCCTTCCGCTTGGGCAGCTTCCAACGCAGCCAGCATACGGTCAGCCAGATCACCCGAACTGTTTTCAAAGGCATCTGCCATGGCGTCCCATACAGTAGCTTTTTCCATAATGTTTGCTTGGACAGTATAATTTTTACCTATTTTGAATCCTGCTTCGGCAATGCATTTTTCGCCAGTATGGCTGGCCACATTACCCTTAGCGTCCACCATCCCCACTTGGCGGACTGCAGCGCCTTCATCTTTAGCTATTAGTTTAGCCAGTGCTTCATTGGCGGTTAATCCCTGTGCCATTAGTTCCAAGCCGTGAGGACCGTATTCCACCTTGACAATGGATTGTGTAGCCACTGCACCTACGCCTGCTTGCGCCCAGGTAACAAGCGAACCCACAGAAAACCAATGGCTTTGCACAGCCACGCCCAGTTCACCCGTTTCTTCATCAAGGGCCACAATGGAATAGGTGTTCACCGGCCGAATACCTTGAGCTGACATTATGTTGACTGTGATCAATAAAATGGATATTAAAATGTGTATACGCATACTTGCTCCTTTTATCAGATGGAGATTAAGGAAAATTGGTCTTTTGATCAATTCATGCCTACATTCTGGTATAATGAAATATTTACGTTATCTGGGAATGCCCCTCCTTATTTTAATGGCTATTTATTTTGGCGCCAAGGGACAATATTGGGCTTGGGTATATTTGCTTATTTTGGATACCATTATCATTGCCGGGGACGCGTTTCTCGGTGATGATAAAACAACCCCGGAATATCGTTATCCAATGCTGCTGACTCTCCTTGTATATATTAACTTGCCTGTTTATCTCATTTTTCTAACGATTGCTATTTATATGAGTGGTAGCGTTTCACTGCCAAGTTTTGAGCAGATTATTTATTTAGTGACCGGGAGTGATATTGCCTTAACTCGCCATGGAACTGCTGTCTGGCATTTAGCAGGTTATGTTTTTACTGGGGGGCTCCTCATGGGATCAGCGCTGACAATTCCTGCCCATGAACTGGTACACCATAAAAAGAAAAAAATGGATTGGTTGATTGGCAATTGGATGATGGCCTTTACCTGCGACAGCGCCTTTGCCATTGAACACGTTCATGGACATCATAAGAACGTTGGCCTGGCGACTGACCCTGCTACTGCCAAACGCGGTGAAAGTTTTTATCTGTTCTTTTTAAAGGCTTCACTCCAAGAGCACCGTGATAGCTGGAAGATCGAAAATGAACGTTTGAAAAAACGTGGACATGGGCTGATCAGTGTATATAACCGCATGATTAGGGGCTACGCTCGCAGTTTTCTTATCCTGGCGGCTACTTATTATATAGGTGGATTCGGCGGTGTTATCGTGTTTTTGGGTATTTCCATAATCGCCAAATTATTTTTGGAAATAGTGAATTATATGGAGCATTATGGCTTGGTCCGCGTGCCGGGCACGCCTGTGGCTCCCCATCATTCCTGGAATACAAACAAACGTGTCAGCAGTATTCTGCTCTACAATCTTACTCGCCACTCCCATCATCATGAACAAGGCAGCCTGGAATTCTGGAAACTGCGCCCGTATCCTGGTGCGCCGGAAATGCCTTATGGCTATCTGACAACGTTATATCTGGTAGCATTTTTTCCCTGGGCTTACCGCAGGATGATGGAACCACGCTTGGAAGACTGGCGCAATACCTACGCCACGGAAGAAGAAAAAGTCTTAATGTCTTAAATTATAGCATAATGAAAAGAAGACAATTTATCAAATTAGGTTTGCTGGGAACCGCAGTGACCGGAATCGCGCCGGGAACCTTCCTAAAAGGAAGAGATTGTGATCTCACCAGTGATGATATCCTTGGGCCTTACTGGTCGCAAAACCACCCTTATAGAACCGTGCTTGCTCATACGGATGAACCTGGAACACGCATTTTTATTTCAGGTATGGTGCAGGCTAACGATTGTGAAACACCTCTGCACAATGCCATTGTTGATGTTTGGCATGCAAATGACAGCGGGTGTTATACTGTTTTCCAAGAGTGTAATTCAGGTAATCCGGAAGAAGACCCCTACAATCTTCGGGGGCAAATGCTCACCAATGAAAATGGCGAATATGCCTTTGAATCTATCTGGCCGGGACATTATGGAAGTAGGCCTAAACATTTTCATTATAAGATCACCACACCTGAAAACCAGGAATTGGTGACTCAATGTTATTTTGAGGGTGATGCGCAAATTGATGAACAATGGGAAAACAACCATCCTGGACTGATCATACCTTTGGAAGAAAGTGACAATGGGCTTTATGGTGTATTTGACATTATAATGGACGAAGAGGCTCAAGTCGGAATAGAAAACGAGCTAGTGACTGTTCCGGAAAAAGCGTTTTTAAATCATAGCTATCCCAACCCTTTTAACAATTCGACTCAAATTGAATTTGGTCTCTCAAGGTCGGGGCACGTCAGTATCAGTATCTATAATGTGTCCGGGAGATGGATCACTAATTTAACTGAGCAAAGTTGGCGGGCGGGAACCCACCTGTTAAAATGGAACGGACAGGATTCTTCTGGAAAGATGGTTCCTTCCGGTTCATACCTGGTGGTAATGAAAGCTGCCGGATTTACCGGATCGAAAAAGATTTTATTGCTTAAATAGTCAAATCTCTTCAAAGACACCTGTTTTTTTATTCTTTTGTACTTTATCATGATCAAAACACCGTCCATGCATGGCAATGTAGACACCATGTGGCAAACTTTGCACAAAGCCCAAGGCTGCACCCAGATTAAATAACCCATCTGAACTGCCAAACTTAAATGGGATCATTGCGCCGGTGAGAACAATGGTCTTTTCCAAATTACCGCTTGCCAGAATCTTGGCTGTAGCGGTCATGGTGTCCGTCCCATGGGTAATTACGATCTGATCCTCTTCGGCCTGTTTACAATTATCGAGAATCAGTTGCCGGTCGTCATTAGTCATATCCAAACTGTCGATCATCATCAGGGTGCGGATATTGATATCAATACGGGCACGCCCCAGTTCCAATATTTCACGCATGTGCGTACCTTTGAAAAACAGCTTGCCTGTTATTTCATTGTATTCCTTATCAAAAGTGCCGCCGGTTATGAAAATTCTGGTGGCCATTATTACAATAGTTTCAACGCATTTTCCGGAGGACGACCTATAACAGCTTTATCCCCTTTAACAACGATCGGGCGTTCAATGATCTTGGGGAAGTGGGTCATTGCCGCAATGAGAGCCCTATCATTGTCCAATGTTTCCATCAAATTGTTTTCCTTGAAATCTGCTTCGCCCTTACGCACAAATTGGTTAGGATGTTTTCCAAGTTTAGCGGCAAGATCTTTTAATGTAGTCCCAGTGGGGATGTCCTTTAAATATTCAATGATGGTGGGTTCAATGCCGTTGTCACGCAACAGCTGTAGGGTCTGCCTACTCTTGCCTCATCTGGGGTTATGATAGATTGTAAATCCGTCCATTTGTGGTCAATCCTTTCTCGGTTAGGTGTGATTTGGACTGGTAAGTTAAGGTTGTAATACCTGTATCATCAACTGTGTCATTAAGGCTCACTATGAGGTGGCATAAGGTCATTTGGACGGAAGTAATTTGGACGGAAGTCTTGTAATACCCCCCTAATGCCAAGGACGCAACGCAACTGATATGGTAACTGTGTCTTAAAATATTCTTTGGTTTTTTACCACCCCCACGCCCTTCTAATATAACAGAAAGAATGTCTATATCTTACCCCCTATGGGCGGATAGGCTCGTCTGTAGTACCGTGTATACCCATTCCGCTCAATAAAAATAAAAGAATGTCCAATCCAAATTTTCAACCAAAAGAATGTCCATCAACAAATGTCCATGGGGGTAGGGACGGAAATAAAAGGCAGACACACATTGCTGGGTTATTTTTTGTAATTTCGGTGAAATTCTTCATTTAGGAGTCTGAAATGAAAAACTATCTAATCATATTACTTCTATTTCTTTCAATCGGATGCTCACAAAAA
>CATMBH010000105.1:0-5479 GCA_950063985.1 uncultured Fidelibacterota bacterium | reverse complement strand
ATATGTATTTTTTCATGGTGTGAATTTCGCTTTGTTTTGGTCTATTTTGCAATCCCCCAATTAAAAATTAGTTCCGACTTTCTATGGTTCCACCACCCAGGCAAATATCATCTTTATAAAACACAGCCGCTTGACCTGGCGTTACAGCGAATTGGGGCTTTTCAAACGTCACATTTGCAGTGCCGTTTGAGATATTGACTGAACAGGGTTGGTCTTTTTGCCGATAGCGAATTTTGGCATTTAATTCATTTGAAGAGGGTGTATAATTAGAAACCCAATGCAGATCTTCAACAATGACTTGTGAGTGAAATAAATCAGGATGGTCATGACCTTGTGCTACAATGAGTTTATTTTTTTTCAGATCTTTATCAACAACGTACCACGGTTCTTCCTTTTCACTATGTCCGCCACCGATACCAAGGCCTTGTCGCTGTCCCAGCGTGTAAAACATTAAGCCATCATGTTTTCCAACAGTTTTTCCATCTATAGTAACCATATTCCCGGGGTCAGATTTAAAGTATTGGTGGAGAAATTCAGTGAAATTCCGTTCACCTATAAAACAAACTCCTGTACTATCTTTGCGATCGTGATTTGGCAACCCTTTTTCTTTTGCCAGATTGCGAACATCTTCTTTTGTCATTTCTCCAATGGGGAATATGGTTTTTTCTAGCTGTTGTTGATTTAACATGAATAAGAAATAGCTCTGATCTTTATTTCCGTCGATTCCTTTTCGCAGTTGGACAGAACCATTGTTGTGATTAAGCCGAGCATAGTGGCCAGTTGCTATACGGCTGGCACCCAGTTTCAACGCATAATTTAAAAAAGCTTTAAATTTTATTTCTTTATTGCAAAGTGTATCTGGATTGGGAGTTCTACCGGAAGCATATTCTTTCAAAAAAAGATCAAAAACCTCTTCTTTGTATTCTTTAGAAAAATTGACTGTTTTTAACTGTAATCCCAGATGATTACAAGCCAGCAATGCATCATTATAATCCTGCTCGGCTGTGCAATATGGGCTGTCTTCCTCCCAGTTCTTCATGAAGATGCATTCCACATCAAAACCTTGATCTTTCAACAGCAAAGCCGAGACAGCGCTGTCGACGCCGCCGCTCATGCCCACAATAATACGCTTGGACATTTCAGGCGGCGGAACGAATCTGTTCCAGGGAAGATTTAAGAGATTGTGTTAAATAATCTACATCTTGTAGCGTGTTGCCAATGCCGAAACTGATACGCAAGGTGCAAATATTGATATCATCCTCTATACTCATTGCTGATAAAATACGCGAAGGTTTAATATCGCCCGCAGAACAGGCCGAACCGCTGGAAACAGCAATCCTTCTGCGATCAAGGTGAATCATAAGCAGATCGCTTCTAAAACCTGGAAATGAAATGCTTACGAGTCCTGGAAGCCGTTTTTCGGGATGGCCATTAAAAATTGCATCGGAAAATGAATTGGATATTTGTTTATGAAACGCATTGGTCAATGAGTCTAAATAGAATTGTGTATCAGCTATATTTTTTGTTGCCAATTCAGCAGCTAATCCCAATCCCGCAATCCCGGAAGTATTTTCAGTGCCGGCCCGCAATGAGCGTTCCTGGCTGCCACCTATGATTAATGGTTTGAGCTGAAATCCTTTACGAACAAAAAGTGCACCGACACCTTTAGGCCCATAAAACTTGTGAGCGGAAAAACTCATACAGTCGACTCTCAGTTCTTTCGCATTAATCGAAATTTTTCCAAGCGCCTGAACTGCGTCTGTATGCATTATAATACCATGCTTCTTGGCAATTACTGCAATTTCAGCAACGGGCTGGATGGTCCCCATTTCATTATTGGCCAGCATGATGGATATAAGGCCGGTTTTTTCTGTAATGGCATTTTTAACTTCTTCAGGATTTACCACTCCAGCTTCATCAACTGAAACAGCAGTATAGGTCACCCCAAACTCCTCCAAATTGTCCAATACATTCAAAACAGCAGGGTGCTCAATTACAGATGTAACAACATGTTTTTTCTGCTGATGGGTTATATCCCAGAGCACTAGGTTATTGGCTTCTGTTCCGCCACCGGTAAATATGACCTCATTGGAACTGCAGCCAATGGCTTTGGCCATTTGTCCCCGGGCGGTTTCGATCAATGTTTTGGCTTTTTGTCCGGGAGCATGTATGCTGGAGGGATTTCCAAAATGGAGTTCATCCACGTTTACCATGAGTTCTTTTATACGAGGGTGCAGGGGTGTGGTGGCACTATGGTCAAAATAATACATTATTTATTGGATTTTAGCTGGGGAAATTACGAAAAATTGTATACTTATAAATCGTTTCGTATAGCGGCGTATTTGATGGTATTCTGTAAATTTTGATAAAAAGGTGGTTGACGGTTTTCCAGCAGATCGATAGTTATTTTTTGGTCATAATTATAGCGCACTACATCCCAGTCAAACGAGTCACCTTCAACAGTTAAAAATGCTACGGAACCACGTGTATCTTCATCAAAAGGTAAACCAGTAGCACCCTGGCAAAGAATGGTCAGGTTTTCACTTGTTTCATTCCTGGGTGTATGGACGTGACCATGGATAAAAACAAAGCGAGTAACGTCAGAGTGAGCATTCTGAACATGATTACGCCAATTCAGCGCTTCTTCCATGGTAGGCGGTATATCATCGCGTTGATACCAGGCATGAGTGAATTCAACAAGGGTATTATCCACAACTTCTCGATAGGCTATATGCATAGATTTGGCAAATTCAACACCAGCATCACCCACCTCACCAGCCGTCCATTCTTCATTGGCAACAATGGCCTGGCAAACGGGATCGTCTGGGTTCATTCCTTCTAAAGACGGGCGTTCTTGTTCCCATAGGCGCTCAATAAGGTAACGATCATGATTACCACGGATAAATATGCAGTTTTTAATGGACATGAGGATTTCAAGTGTTTCTTTCGGGGACGGCCCCAGGGCAAAGCAATCGCCCAAGCATACTTTCTGATCAATATCATCGCGCGCATCGATAATTTCCAAGGCAGTCTCTAACGAGGCTACATTCGAGTGAACATCGGTAATGATAGCAAAAGTTTTGGCAGCCATAAGCGGACAATATACTGTGATGTACTTAAAGAATACAAGAAATGAAGGATATTCTTGGCGTCGTAGAGTTAAAGCTGTTAAACTGCTATCTGTAAATGAGTAATTCACACTTACTGATCGCGGGCTCAATTGCCATTGATACCATTGTAACGCCCCATGAACGGCGGGAAAATATCCTCGGCGGTTCAGTAACCTATGCTTTAGCAGCTGCTCATTACTATTGCCCTAGCAGCGTTGTAGGTATTATTGGTTCAGATTTTCCACCGGAAGGTCATGATCTCTATCGAAAACTCGCAGTAAACCTGGATGATCTTCAGGAAGCAAAGGGACAAACGTTTCGCTGGGGAGGTCGCTATAATGAAAACTGGAATAAGCGGGATACATTATTCACAGAACTGGGAGTTTTTGCAGATTTTTCACCCACTTTATCAAATATAAATCAAAATGTAAAAACAGCACTTTTAGCCAATATTCATCCTGATCTGCAACAGACAGTTATTGATCAATGTAATGCAGAATTGATTGTATTAGATACGATGAACTTGTGGATCAATACGACTCGACCACAGCTGGACAACTTATTAAAATACGTATCTATACTTCTGGTTAATAAAAGTGAAGCTGAATTATTAACAGGCTATTCAAGCCCAGAAAAAGCAGGACAAAAACTACTACAACATGAGATAGAAAATGTCGTGGTTAAGCTTGGCAGTCATGGCGCACTATTGATTGATAAAGTAAATCAAATTCGTATTGGTGCCTATCCCGTAGAAAATGTTGTTGATCCCACAGGAGCAGGAGATGTTTTTGCCGGTGCTTTTGCGGGTGTGTTGAATTCTCACGGTACTGCCAAGGAAGCTTTAGTGCAGGCATCTGCGCTGGCATCTATTTGTGTGGAAGGGTTTGGCGTAGAAAAAATACTAGAATGTGAAAGAGGTGAAATCGCTAAAAGAGCATCATATCTTGAAGGGACTCTAGACCTTTGAAAAGCGTTGTATACTGGCTATTTTCTGAACCCTATTTTCTACCAATAATTTTATAAGAGGATTTATGTTTCAAAATAAACGTAATAATATATTGTTGTCGCTACTGCTGTGCACCTTGGTTTTTTGGGGCTGCCCCAGCGAGGAATACACATCAGCCAAGTTATATTTACAGCAAAATGATCTTGAAAAAGCTGAAGAATTTCTGGTGAAAGCAATGGCAGTTGAAGTCGATAATCCGGAAATACCATTTCAACTGGGTCACCATATTTACGGTAAAGACGGTCGCTGGACTGAAATGAATGAAGTTTATGACAAAGCACTGGCAATTGATCCTAATCGTAAAATACTTGAAGGATCTACGGTTCAGGAAATGGTTGATATTTCCAGGTTTGGTTATTGGAGCGATGTATACAACAATGCTGTAAAAGTATATAACTCATCAAAAGGCCTAGAGGCACAAGATCGGAAAACTGCTATACGTGATGCGATAAGTGAATTTCGAACCGCCTCAGAAATCAAAGCAGATGAAAGTTTAAATTACACTATGCTGGCCACATCTTATTTTGAATTGGGTGAACCTGATAAATCAGCTGAATTTATTGTAAAAGCTGTTAAAATTGCACCACAAGACTTAAATGCCAATATGACTGCCGGACAAATCTTTTCTCGGAATCACCAACCAGAGAATGCTTTACAATATCTTCAAAAGGCTGTGGAACTGGATCCCGGAAACACTGCAGCAATACGCAATCTAGCACAGACATATTACGATCTCGGCAATATCAATGAATCCATTGCCACATACCAAAAAGCAATCCGTACGACTGTGGATATGAAAACAAAAGCTGACCTGCATTTCAATCTGGGGGTTTTATATAATCAAATTGGTGATTTTGATGAAGCGGAAGATCATTTTATTTCAGCCCTTGATCTTAACCCGGAAGATGTAGAAGCTATTTTGGGAATGGCACAAACGTTTGAGAGTAATGAAAAATGGCGGAAAGCTGAAAAGTTTTACAAAGAGCTCATTTATCTGCAGCCGGAGAATGCTGCTTATTATCGTGGTATAGCACGAGCCCTGATTCAGCAAGGTAAACAGGCTGAAGCACAACGGTATTTTGATAAATCCAAGAAATACGACTAATAATACGGTTTAATATATCCGATTGAATCCCTCGTGAAATCGGGGGATTTTTCATCCCAGCTTTTGCCGCTTATTGAGATAACCGTTTAAAGCTATATCTAAACTTTGATCTGTAAAAAGCGGAACGTAATCGATCAACTGTTCACGACATTGTTTTTTATAATCATTTTGTAAATGCTGGATTCGTTTTTTATAGCTACTTTTGATCTGCCATGGTTCCGTGGTTAGGAATGAGCCACTTTCCATATCCTTAAACCG
>CATMBH010000104.1:0-5482 GCA_950063985.1 uncultured Fidelibacterota bacterium | reverse complement strand
CTTAACTAACATGCCCTCCATATTGAAATTGGCGGTGACAATGTAAGTATTGTCAGTATTAATGTTTGATTGTCCCCAGCACATGGACATAATTGCAATAGTAAAAAATATGAAAGTTCGTTTCAATTTTGAGTCCAATAGTTGCAAATATACACTGAATATAATTTAATCATGAATCATTCTTTCAATGACATTACCCACAGCTTCTTTATTGGTGTATTCTACACCAAGCAGTGTACTGATGGTTTTGGCGATTTGTAAACTGTATATCGTAATAGAATGATCTATTTCGCCTAAAGCTGGTGTGTCTGGACCCAGCACAGCGATCCATACTTTTTCAGCACCTGAAACATTACTACCGTGGTGGCGCCAGTAATCAATAGGATCATCACCGCGGCCATGATCAGTAGTGACGATCAAGGTTGTTTTATTTTTATAGCGGTAATCATTTTGGAGCCAATCCCATAAATTTTCTATAAATCCATCGAGCGCATTTGCTGCTTTCAAATATTGACCATATTTACCTTCATGCGCGTATTCATCTGTTTCATCAAAGGCAATGTACAGGAGCCGGGGTTTATTACGTTTAAGATAATCAAAGGCATAATGGTATGTAAACGCATCATAGCGTACAGATCCCCACGGGACGGGAATCTGGAACATGAGTTCATTGAGTATTTCTGCTTTTTGACTGCCATAGGATTCTTCAAAACGTTCCATCCCGGAGTTGACAGGGAAGCTAGCCCGCTCTTCATTAATAATATAATCAAACACATCCCAGGAACAAAAAGCCGCTACTTTTCCACCAAAACCAGGTTGGTCATGGATGTATTCCAACACGGTGATATTGGGATTATTTTCACTGGCATTGCTGTTGCGTGTGGAATCCACATAACCCACCAATATTTCACTGTACCCGGGATAAGAAAACCAATAGGGATTTTTTAATTCCACAACACTCCCTTTTTGCACGTTGCCAACCAGCTGGCCATGATTGGCAATTGTACTCCAGAAAAAGGGCATTAACTTTTGCCGGCGCTGATTTTCATCATCGTCCCAAAATTGATTTACAACCTTAGCACTGTCTTTGGTGAAATCTTTATTAAAAATCAAGGTACTATCAGCACCGAAAAAGATCTCCTGCCAGCGGACACCATCCAGGGTAATTAGGATGACATTCTTGGTTTTGAGTTTGGCTTCAATAGCAACAGGGATTAAAAGTATAGACAATAGAAAAGGAAGCAGTGATCTTTTCATATCTAAATAATTTTATTTGTTAATTTATTTACCCGTTTGGTGATTTTTACTATTTTATTATTTTTTAAAATCACCATTCACAGTTTTTCCTTTAACAATTTTTCTATTTCCTGCTGCAGTTTTTCATATTCACCGTCCCCTTTTACGTATTGTCCCCCTGGGTGGATATAACGCACAAACCCTTTTCTGTCCAACAAAAATGAAACAGACGTCCATTTCCTGCGGTCATCTTTCAGCCACCAGGCTGTCAGTGTTTTCCAGTCATGATCCACAGCCACAGGAAATTTGAACATCAGATTTTCAGCATATTTATTGACTGTGTTTTGATCAAAAGGCATTCGTGATTTATGGTGGTAAAAACCGATAACCTGCAGTCCGTCATTTTTGTACGTTTCATGAAATTCATTCAGGGCCGCCGATGAGTTAATACAATAGGGGCATGTGGGTCCTGTCCACCAGCGTACGAGGACAACTTGGCCTTGGAGTTCCTGGAGAGTTAACGGTTTTGAATTCTGCCAGTCGGAAACACTCCATTCAGAAGGGTGTGTATTCAGTATTGTTTTATCTTCTTTCTCAGCGCAAACAACGAATGCAACACATAACAATAATTGCAAAGCAAACGCATATCTGTTAAGAACATTTAACACCTGACAATTTAATATTGATTTTAAAAAAGTCATATCAAACGTTCTTTCCCGGTAATGAATAATACTACTTGTTCATTGGCAGTTATCCACTGTTTGTTAACCAACTGTTTACAGGCATGCCAGACAACTCCGGCTTCAGCGGAACAGTGAATGCCGGTTTTAGCCCTGACTTCTTCTGTTGCAACCGCAATTTCTTCTTCCGGTACTGCAAGAGCACAGCCTGCGCTTGCTCTGATAACCTGTAACATCCAGGCTCCGCCTGAAGGACTGGGCACATTCAGACCCAGGGCGCTGGTGTAACTGTTTGACCAGAATTCTATATCTATTGAATCATTTGTAAATGCTTGCACCACCGGACAGCAACCGGATGATTGTGCAGCCACCATCCGCGGTAATTTCCCAGTTATCCAGCCCAGCTTATGCATTTCATTGAATGCTTTCCACATACCTATGAGACCTGTTCCTCCACCGGTGGGATAGATAATTACATCCGGTAGTGTCCAGTCCAATTGTTCGGCCAATTCATAACCCAGGGTTTTTTTACCCTCTACGCGAAATGGTTCTTTCAAGGTGGAAATATCAAACCAGTTTCTCTCTTTTTTCTGATGCATGAGCTCAGCAGCATCAGCAATAGATTTTCCTTGTTGATAAATAAAGGCATCATATTTTTCAGTTGCAGCTATAAAATCATATGGAATTGTATCGGGTAAAAATACGTGACAATCCAGACCCGCAGTTTGAGCATAGGCTGCGGCTGCGATCCCGGCGTTGCCAGCGGATGGCAAACAAACTCGTTCAACACCTTGTTCCTTCGCCATGGAAATGGCCAGGGACATGCCACGGTCTTTGAACGAACCAGTAGGATTCACCGTTTCATCCTTTGCCAAAATCTGTATGCCGTTCATTTTATCAACCTCTATTAACGGTGTCCAGCCTTCACCTAAACTGATAATTTGCTGGTTCTGAATGTGGGGTAATAGTGCATGATAACGCCATAATGAAGGAGCAGATACATTTATTACATTTTTTGGAATATGATCCCAGTCGTATTGAACTTCCAAAGGCTGTCCACAGGAACAGGTTGTCAGAGGATGATCTTGGTTCCTTTTACCACATTTAGTACAAATCAGGTACATGATAAGATCACTTCATTTTTTATCATTTTGAATGAGTAATATACAGCATGAATTCCACCAACCTGTATAAGAGATTTAGCACGATACTTAAAGTGATTCGTATACCAGTAATATTTTTATTAATACAAGGAACGGACTTAAGTGGACAAAACAGGATAACAGGACAATCGTTTTCCAGCCGATCGGAAGTTATTGCCCAAAACGGGCTGGCAGCTACCAGTCATCCCTTGGCAACACAGACAGCGCTGGATATACTCAAATCTGGCGGTAACGCTGTCGATGCGGCTATTGCTGCCAATGCTGTATTGGGCTTGGTAGAGCCCACCGGTTGCGGAATCGGTGGAGATCTGTTTGCCATTGTCTGGGATGCAGATACAAAACAGCTCTATGGCTTAAATGCCAGTGGGCGTTCACCCCAATCACTTACATTAGACTTTTTTAAAGAAAAAGGCATGACTGCGATTCCTCCGCTGGGGCCTCTGCCGGTATCCGTACCCGGGTGCGTGGATGGCTGGTTTGAATTGCACAAACGTTTTGGCAGTCTTGATATGAATAAGATTTTAAAACCAGCAATTGATTATGCCGAACAAGGTTTTCCTGTGACAGAAGTCATTGCACATTACCTGGCAATAAATGTCCCTTATCTCAAAGATTTTCCAGGTTTCTCCAAAACCTTCATGCCCAATGGAAAATCACCTGAAAAAGGAGAAATTTTCAAGAATCCCCGGCTAGCCAATACGTATAAACGAATTGCTGAACATGGCAGGGATATTTTTTACAATGGAGAAATTGCTCAATCCATTGCTGAATATATTCAGGCTCAAAACGGATTTTTATCTATTGCAGACCTGGCAGCGCATACTTCTGAATGGGTCGAACCTGCTCATACCAACTATCGCGGATATGATGTGTGGGAACTACCACCGAATGGCCAGGGTATTGCCGCTCTGCAAATATTGAACATCCTGGAGGCGTATGATTTAGCCACCATGGGTTTTGCCAGCGCAGAGTATATACATACCTTTGTGGAAGCCAAGAAACTTGCTTATGAAGACCGGGCCAAATTTTATTCCGATCCCATGTTTAAAGATATTCCTGTGAAACAACTCATTTCCAAGGATTACGCTGGACAGCGACGAAAAATGATCAAACCCAAAAGAGCAGCAAAGTCATACCCTGCCGGTAAGCTGGAGAGTGGAGATACAATTTATCTAACGGTTGCTGACAAGAATGGGAATATGGTGTCATTGATCCAGAGTAATTACCGGGGTATGGGTTCAGGGATGACTCCCGGCGATTTGGGATTTGTACTCCAGGACAGAGGTGAACTGTTTAGTTTGGACGAGGGACATTTCAATGTGTACGCCCCTGGGAAACGCCCTTTTCATACGATCATTCCTGCCTTTGTTACCCAGGAAGGAGAACCGTACATGAGTTTTGGCGTCATGGGTGGGGCTATGCAGCCTCAGGGTCATGTACAAATTCTGGTGAATATGATCGACTTCGGAATGAATCTACAGGAAGCCGGCGACGCACCCCGCATCCGTCATTCTGGTTCATCCCAACCCACCGGAGAGATCATGACCAACGGCGGTATAGTGTTCCTGGAACACGGTTTTGATCTCAAGGAAATTCGCAAACTGAAGGCTTGGGGCCATAAAGTGAATGTGAAGACCGGCGGCTTCGGCGGCTACCAGGCCATTATGTGGGATAATAAGAATGAGGTGTATTACGGCGCGTCAGAATACAGGAAGGATGGTCAGGCAGCAGGGTATTAAACCGGGGGTAAGCCATATCCGGAGCACCAATCTGCAAAGGCAGGATGTAATTACCGAAGGCACCCACAGCCAGCTGCCAGCGCATGAGCATCATGAGCATAAAACCTAGCAACAAAAAGGAAAGTGCGGTTAACCCATACTGCAGACCGATGACTTTATGGTCTACAGAAAATATGTACTGGCGCCAGAAACTCTGCCGAGAATGCTCCGCGTTTGTCATGGTCTAATGATTACCGCTTGAAGACGATATCGATATTTATAGTCTCATCTTCCGCGATAGTTACCTCTGCAGATCGGGTACCCAATTTTTCATGCCAGGCTTCTAAGGTGTAAGTACCAGGAGGTAAATCATTGAGCTGGTATTGTCCATCCTTTTCTGTCACATCAAAAAAAGGATGCTCCAGCACGGCAATGAAGCCTTTCATCCAGGGATGTACATCACACTTAATGGGAAACATGGGTTCCGCATATTCAAATGTCCGCAGTGTCTCTTTCAGAAATTTGGGCATGGCTATGTTGAACTCATCATTCTCCACAGGCAGAGTATGCAGATTGTGCAGCACGCCGTCGGAATTGAGAAATTTGAGTGGTTGACCAAGCATCAATGCTAAAACATGGGGTTTATAGGTACAGCCATCCTGGTTCAACACTGCCGGTTCCGCCG
>CATMBH010000103.1:0-5517 GCA_950063985.1 uncultured Fidelibacterota bacterium | reverse complement strand
CCTTCCGCCATTGCCTGACCAAAATCTGCCGTACCTTTACCACCAAAATTATCGCATGCGACATGGGCATATTTTTTAGTGATGGCTTTTTTAGCCAACGTACCGCCAACCTTGCGCAGGCACTCTGTTTGAAAATCGTCAGCTTTGCCTAAACCGATAACGATGACCGGACCATGTTTGCTGTAAAATGTAGTTGTTTCACAATGTTTACCTTTAATATCACCCCGCTCATGTGCTTTACTGATGTGATCATCTAATAATGTATCAATGGCTTGGCCATTCTTGGTCAGGGAACCATCTTCATATATGCCAACAGCCTGTGCATCTGCCTTGATACTGTCCAATGAATCTTTTGTGTGATTTAATATTGATAAATGAGCCATATACTCCTCGTTTTAATGCGATTTAATATGAAATTTTAGCGACACGAAATTAGGTTGAATCCTGCACCGCTGCAATGGTATCCGGCAGTGAATATTCCATACGGGTACTCCAATCGGAATCCAGAATCAATTCATCAACTAATTCTCCACTTTTGTACACTTTGAAAGTGTGCTTTCCATTTTCAACCAGCAACTTGATATTTTTATCCCACCATTCGTGATCATCGTCAAATACATACTTCAATCCTTCTTCTTGAGTAATAAAATGAAGAGTGTTCAAGCGATTCAACCTGAATTCGATTTTTGCTCTTTTGGAGGGTTGTATATCTAACGTTTTTACTAGAGGAGCAAAATTCTTCTTAACCAGTCTGAATTCGTGTTCACCGACAGAAAGATCCAGAATACCTAATGGCGTCTTTCCTCGAAGTTGTCCATCGATATAAAGTTCAGCTCCATCTGGAGTGCTAAATATAAAAACCATTATTTGATCCACATCAGGGATGGCATTTATACTGATTGAATCAAATTCTGATGAAATATTTCGTTCAGATCCTCTTGTGGGATATTTGGCAATCTGCAATCCTTCTACCAAACCTGCCAGACCAACACCGCCACTATCCGTTCGTATTGAATCAGAGAATTCTTCAGCTAATTGAATGTATTGTTTTTCGTAATAATACAAAACTTTATGCAATTGGAATGGCGGTAGTATAATTTCATCTTCAGCTGCGTATGAAAAAGAGATTTCCTCTTGTTGAAAATCCCCACCAATCACTTTTAAAACGGCCAGATTGCCATCAGGAGCAGCGTTCAAATGGTTTTCAGTGATCATCAATTCCAGCATATCTCCTGGAAAAAACATTTTCTGAATAATAGGCGCATCAATGGCACCGCGATGAAATACAGCAAAAATGTATGCTTCTGGCTGATATTCTCCCGGTTCAACAGAACCGATGATACGGATTTCACCAAACTGATAACGGACATAAACCTGCTCATTGTCAGCTATTAAAATGGGGTTTGGATATGTGGCAGTCTGAAAATAAGAACACCCCCAGAATTGGAGGTGTAGAAGAATAATTATATTAAAACTGGTTTTGTTTTTAATCAACCGTCTTGCCGTGATCTAATTTCTGGTATTCACCATTTTCGTCCTTGACCACAGCCACCATGGTGATCAATGCTGTACAGGCCAACCGCTTATCGTGTTCCCGTCCTTCGGCATAGGCATCTACTTGGACTTGGAATGAACTTTTACCAGCCTTTACTACTGTACTTTCAAAGTTCACCCATTCCCCTTTATAGACTGCTTCTTTGAATTCAACTTTCTCGATGGCACGGGTCACAGCGCCAACAGCCTTGGTTCCTTTTAAGAACCGATAAGTTACTTTCGCCGCTGCCAGGTCCATCCAGGAGATCATCTGGCCACCAAAAAGAGTGCCAATAACATTAATATTATCTGGCATTACCAACTGGGAATATTTAGCTTTATACTTCATGTTTTACTTTAAGTGTTAATATTATCTTCAAATATAATAATAGTAAAGCCCCGCATGTTACCCTCGAGAAATTCTATTTCCCTGAAGAGCACGCCACACCTGCGGGGCTCAAGGGATATTATAGGATAACAATATTTACAATCAATACTTTTTTCTAAATAGAAAAACAATTGTTATCCCTGTAAAATATTGTGGTTTTATCCGTGATAAAATCTGTCGGTTTCAGCCCTTCAAAATGTAATGTCCGGTATCCTAATTCAGCAGCTAATTCAAATCCGGGCTCATAATCCGGACGGTTTGAGTCATCGAGGATCAAAACACCATTTTCATGAAGTTTTGAAAATCCTTCCTGCATGCAATGCAAACGATCCTCACCATCAACAAATACAATATCATAGATTTTATTTGTTTTATGGATTGATCTACAATAATCCCCATCCGAATCTGCATCCGTCAAGATCAATTCAACATTTTCCGGAATCGCCTGCAACAACTTTTTATACCACATTTCATCATGCTCCACAGACTTTACGAATCGCACTCTACAGGCCAGAAATAAAGTAGAATGCCCGCTGCCATATTCAAACACTGTCATATTTTCGAGCAGTCTTTCGTTTAGAAAAGAAATCATAGGATAATTCATCCACGGAAGTGGTTCTCCATCGGTAGTCATCGGCTTGCCCGATTGCAAACTGGCCATCCATCCCGACTGGTGTAAATAACTTCCGGTATAATTCACGAGGAATTTATAGGCCTTTAGCCGTGTCTTTATTTTTTCAAAAATACTCAAGGATTACTTCACTAATCTGAAAAAGTTTTAGCAAGCCGTTCACCTTCTTCAAAATCCACTTTCTGCAGCAGCAAAGCGCCACTAATGAACAGGATCAAAATAGATAATATTCCAAGTCGTACATTACCTGTAGCCAGCGTCACCCAACCCATCATAATTGGTCCTATCACGGCAGCAAATTTTCCCAGCATATTATAAAAACCGAAGAATTCCGCTTCTTTACCTCTCGGGACCAACCTTGTGAAAAGACTGCGGCTTAAGGCCTGCACGCCTCCTTGAAAGAGACCGATCAGAACTGCCAGTATATAAAAGTGCAGTTTTACTGTCATAAAATAGGCCAATAATGTGACCACTGAATATCCGCCAATGGCTATCAAAACTGCCTTTTTTGTCCCGATCTTCGACGCGAACCAGTTATAGCCTAACGCTGCCGGGAAGGCAATGAACTGTACCATAAGTAAAGCAGTAATGAGGTCTCCAGCCTCAAAACCTAGCACAGAACCCATTTTCACCGACATTCTGATAATCGTGTCGACTCCATCGATATAGAGCCAATAAGCCAGCAAAAACATTCCAATAATCTTTAATTGCCGTATTTGTTTGAATGTTATACGTAATTGGCGATACCCGGCTGATATTGCTCTTACTAATGGCAATGAGTCTGATATTTGAGGTTCTGGGACGAATAACAATAGCGGTATAGTGAATACTCCCCACCAGACAGCTACTGAAAGAAATGAGAGTTTAATGGCAGTTGCTGCATCAGCAACACCAAACCATTGGGGATGTAGATACATGAGTACATTTATCAAAAATAGCAAACCGCCGCCAATATATCCGAGTGCAAACCCTAGAGAAGAAACATAATTCATTTTCTCCTTAGACGCAACTGAAGGCAAGAAGGAATCATAAAAAATATTCGCACCCATGAATCCAACAGATGCAGCAATGTAAACCATGACGGCCATTTGCCACTGACCTTGCCCAACCATATAAAGTCCGCCGGTCATGACCATACCCATGTAACAAAAGAAAATCAGGAATTTCTTTTTCGCTGATCCGCGGTCCGCTATAGCCCCCAGAAATGGTGCCAATGCGGCAATAACTATGGAAGCCAGGGAATTCGCCCAGCCAAGTTGATAGGTACTCTGAATAACATCATCGGGATTGGACCAATACTTTTCAAAGAAGATTGGGAAAAATCCAGCCATAACCGTTGTAGAAAATGCCGAATTTGCCCAGTCATACATGGACCAGGCCCATACTTTTTTATTTTGATCAGTCATGATTTGTCCAATCTCAATCTACCATGCCTGAGCATAAACGACTAATTGAATCCAAGCAGAAAAATCACTGAAAGTGTTTCTGGTGAAAATTGGTATGGATGCACCACCCCTTAGTTCAAAGGGTATTGGGCCAATGCGTTTCAATGGATTAACGTTGTGAAGAGCAACTTCTGCAAATTGCCTGATGGCTGTTCTTCTCGTATCATATTCATCCTTACGATAACTCATCCACTTATCCCAGGATGGATCATTGGAAAAGAATTCATCGCGTCCTTTTATATACATGGATGCTCCGCCGGAAACGGATACCCAATCAGGAATGAGTTCCAATTTTCCCTGAGCCATGGCAAACAATTCATTTCCCTTTTTAATCGTGTGATCAACTCCAATAGTCATGGTGATACTGTCCGGGTTCAATGTATTGTAATTCACAAAAGAAATGGGTGTATTTACTCTTGTTTGTCCATGAATACCTGCACGAATCAGCCAGTTGATATTTATCTGCCTGCGCAGTATTGTCCTGAACAACTCACCAAATATGGAAATATTATAGCGTGTAATGCCATTACCCAACGGTAATGTTGTAAAATTAGACTGGCTGGCAGGTATGCCACTGCTGTATTGATACTTATGCAACCGATCTGCGGAAGGCAGCAAAATAGAAAATCCGGTGTAAAATGAATAATATCCTGTTTCGCTCCAGGCAGGACGACCAAACAATAAAATCTTCAACCCGAGTTGAACATCACCTAAACCGGAAGTAGTGCGACTTTGCGGATAGTAATAATTCAGCATATCATTCATCGTTACTGCTGAGGTATCATCGGATGAAAACGGGTTGTATTCTGTACCATAAATCCCATTAGTAAACGAATCACCACCTAAAGCCCATAAAACGGAATTCTCCCCTTCCCAACTGTAAAAACGATCCCGGATGATTTGCAGGTTTATATCGTAGTTATTGGCCAATGCAGAATCCATTGCGGCCATTGCTCCCTGATGATAATTAACGAAACTATCCAATCCATCAATTTCATTTGATGTCCACTCTGATGTCCTTTTCAATGATACATAGGTATAATAAGGAAAATTCATTTTAAAGGTCACCCGGTCAGAAAGACCGTATTCAATCTTGAAATCTATGCCCCAGGATGTTTTGTCTATTGTTTGATCGAAGCTTCCACTGACAGAGATTGAATCATCACCAAAGAAATCCAAGTTAAAATCGGGAATAGAATCACCGTATAAGATGTTATAATAGCGGATGTACTGGCCGATCGTATAATTTGAATTATATCCCAATGTATCCAGATCATAAAGGTCATTATCGCTGCCATAATAACCATCCACCACATAACCGTGATCGAAATATCGCTTCCCATAATTCTCCAAACTAAATCGCATATTTGGGATGCCTTTGATACCGCCGGGACCAACGTAACTCCCTGTATTTACCATTTGTTTTACGCTGATCCGCCAAACATTTTCCGGAATTGTAAAATGTGTTTGACAGAAGGAATAAGTATGAAAGAAGAAGAAATAAGTAAGAAGGAATTTTA
>CATMBH010000102.1:0-5533 GCA_950063985.1 uncultured Fidelibacterota bacterium | reverse complement strand
GCAGTCCAATGTAAAGCGAATGCTTGCTTTTTCTAGCGTTTCCCACGCTGGGTTTTTGGTAATGGGAATATTAGTACTAAATGAGACGAGTATTTCAGCAGTACTATTTTACCTGGTTGTTTACTCTGTTATAAATTTGGGTGCCTTTGCCATCGTTTCAGCGGCTGAGCAAGAAAATAAAGGATTGGAGTTAAAAAATTACCGCGGTTTGGCGGCACAGCACCCTTGGTTTTCCGCAGCTATGACTATATTTATGATATCTCTAGCAGGGTTTCCGCCAACAGCTGGGTTTGTCGCCAAATATGGTCTATTTTCTGCTGCTGTGGAGCAGGGTTATATATGGTTAGTGATTATTGCCGTACTCAATACGTTAATATCGGTATACTATTATTTGCGGCTCGTTGTGAACATGTATATGCGGCAAGAAAAAGAAACTCTGCAACCTGCATATGGTGTGCTGGCACTGGGGCTTATTGGTTTCTTGGCGGGAGTTGTACTAGTTCTTGGAATTACCCCAGAGTTTCTTTTGAAAATCACCGCTGAAGCAGCATCGACTGCTTATTAATTTTTCAGTGATTGCTCAACAATTAACTTTGGCCTATTTTCACACAGTAGTATAATAAGATGAAGCAAATACTTTTTTGTTTTTCTATTCTTCTTTTGCCAGTGATCGGTTTTTCTGCAAGCCAAGATGCACCGCATATAATTGGATCAGAGCTTTCTATCCTCTGGGTCATCCCTTTTGTTGGAATCCTTTTATCTATTGCCGTCTTACCACTGACTATACCACATTTCTGGCACCGCCACTTCGGTAAGATCTCTTTTTTCTGGGCAGCTGTTTTAATCATTCCTTTTATTATTAAGCATGGTCTGTCAATTATTCTTTATGAATTGATTCATGTTACCTTATTAGAATACCTACCGTTCATTATTCTTTTATTGGCGTTATTCACAATTTCGGGTGGAGTTCGGTTAACAGGAACACTCGTTGGCAAACCGGTGACTAATTTGGTGATCATATTAGTTGGTACATTCTTTGCGAGCTGGATAGGTACGACAGGTGCTGCCATGTTGTTGATCAGGCCACTCATTCGTGCCAATGCAAAACGACAATACAAAGTACATACAATTGTTTTCTTTATTTTTCTAGTTGCTAATATTGGGGGCTCATTAACACCTTTAGGTGATCCGCCGTTGTTTCTTGGTTTTCTAAAAGGTGTCAGTTTTTTCTGGACCACAACCGCAATGTTCAAACCTATGTTATTCATGGTTATCAGTCTTGCGATTATTTATTTCATTATAGATAGTTATTTATTCAACCAGGAGCAGCCAATTGAAGATGATGGAGAAATCCATAAACTTGGATTGGAAGGTTCATTCAATTTATTGTTATTGTGTGGAGTCATTGCATCTGTGTTGTTGAGCGGTTTTTGGCACCCAGATGTCCATTTCTCTGTCTATTATGTCCGTGTAGAATTACAAAGCCTGGCTCGAGATTTGCTACTTTTAATACTGACTGCAACAAGTTGGAAATTGACTCCCAAACTAATTCGAGAGGCCAATGAATACACTTGGTTCCCAATTGCGGAAGTTGCCAAATTGTTTGCTGGCATATTTGTAACTATTATCCCAGCAGTTGCAATTTTAAAAGCCGGTACTGCCGGAGCATTATCATCGGTGATAGAATCCGTGTCTAAAGATGGCGAACCGATGAATTACATGTATTTTTGGTTAACGGGATTATTGTCCAGTTTTCTTGACAATGCTCCAACGTATCTTGTCTTTTTTAACACAGCCGGAGGAGATCCTGTTATATTAATGAATGCACAATATAATACATTGTTAGCCATATCTGCCGGAGCAGTATTTATGGGTGCAAATACATATATTGGCAATGCTCCGAATTTTATGGTGAAATCCATTGCTGAATCTTCTGGAATTGAAATGCCCAGTTTCATTGGATTTTTAGTAAAATATTCCTTACCAATATTATTTCCTCTTTATTTTATAGTAATGTACATTTTCTTTTTATGAGAATATCCAAAGTCGTAACAAAAACGGGTGACAAAGGTGAAACAGGTCTCGGTGATGGCAGCAGAGTATCTAAAGATGATCCGCGCATTGAATGCATCGGTACTCTGGATGAATTGAATTCCTTTGTCGGTTTTGCCAAAGTGGCAATAACGGATGATAGTATTATAACATTCTTGGAAAAAATCCAGAATGATCTCTTCAATATGGGCGGCAGCCTGTCTATGCCCGGGACAGAAATTGAAACAGTAAATAAAGAATGTATAGATGCTTTGGAAAAGCAGGTTGATACGTGGAATAGTGAATTACCCCCGCTCAAGGAATTTGTCTTACCAGGTGGAAGCGAAACCAGCGCGAGGCTGCATTTAGCCAGGACAATGGCCAGAAAATTAGAACGAAAATTAGTTGGTTTACATAAAAATAACCCCTTGCCGTCCCAATGGCTGCAGTATATAAATCGATTATCTGATGTATTTTTTGTATTGGCTCGGAAACTTCAGCGCGCCGAGGGTGTTGATGAAAAACAATGGACTCATGATTAACACTTTCCTGCGTGTGTTTTACGCCTGAAATCGGCTAAATTCTAAACTCAATAAAAATATATTTATGATGGATTGGCAACAAATCAACGAAATGATTGCTTCGTCTAGTCGCATATTACTGACGTCGCACGAAAACCCAGACGGTGATGGTTTAGGTTCAGCTGTTGCTATGTATCACCATTTGCGTGAAAAGGGTAAAGAATGCCGTATTATAAACTGTTCACAGCTTCCGGAAGAATATGATTTTCTAAACCATGACAGTATTATTGAAATGTACGCTGCAGAAGAGCATGATGAATGGCTTAGAAATTGCGATCTGGCAATCATATTTGATGTGGGTGCTTTCAGACGCCTACGCGGTATTAAAGATGCCATTGATAGATATGATATTAAAACAATAAATATTGATCATCATCCCCATCCTGATGATCATCCATTTACAATAAATGTTGTGGACACAAATGCTGCTGCAACTGGAGTTATGGTCTACGATTATCTGAAGGAGTATCGTGAAAAACCGTTAACAAAAAATATATGTGAAGGCATTTATACAGCAGTAATGACTGATACCGGTTCCTTCAGGTACTCGAACACAAACGCAAAATGCCATGAAATAGCTATCGAGTCTTTGAATATGGGTGTAGAAACAAGTAAGATATATCAACGTGTATATGAAACAAAACCGCAGAGCAGTATCCGTTTATTGGCAAGGGTCATTGATAATCTTACCTTTGAAAGCGGTGGCGAATTAGCTTGGTTCTCGATTGACCAGAATATGCTGGATGCTTCCGATGCCAGTTCTAAAGACGTAAATGGATTTACTGATTTTGTCCGATCGATCAAAGGAGTGGAAGTCGCTGTGATGATTTTTGAAAATGGTAGTGATGTTTGTCGAATTAATTTTCGTTCAAAAGGGAAATATACGATTAATGATGTCGCCATACATTTTGGCGGCGGAGGGCATAAGTTTGCAGCAGGGGCCGTCATTGAAGGAAATAAAGAGACAATTATACCTCAAGTGATTTCAGAAACAAAAGCATCCCTGGAAAGACAAGCTGCATGAAAATCTTAATTGCAAAAGATGCCGGTTATTGTTTTGGTGTTCGCGATGCAGTCAATCTGGCCTATGAAACTGCAGAAGAACATGGCGATGTTTATATGTTGGGCCATATCGTTCATAACGAAAATGTCGTAAAAGATTTGGACGACGCAGGAGCAAAAGTTGTAAGCCATTTGGATGATGTACCTGATGGAAAGCCTATTTTGTTTCGTGCTCATGGAACGGCAACTCATGTATGGAGTGAAGCTCAAGAAAAAGGTAAGCATATCATTGATGCAACATGTCCCCTGGTGAAAGAAATTCATGACGAAGTGATCAAACTTGAAAAAGAAGAACGCAAGATTATTATCATTGGTGACCATGGGCACGATGAAGTGATTGGAATTGCCAGTCAGGTCGATGATGCAATTATCATTGCTTCACCGGAAGAAGCAAATCAACTGCGCAAAATGAAAAAAGCAGGAATCGTCAGCCAATCAACCCAAACGATTGAAAATGTCCAAGACATAATCAATATTTTAATGACTAAAGTGTTCGATTTACGATTTGTGAATACAATTTGTTTTCCAACGAAAAGAAATCAACAACAGTTGAAAGATTTATCTGATAAATGTGATATCATGGTTGTGATAGGATCATTTACCAGTGCTAATTCAAAACGGTTAACTCAATTAGCTACAGAAAGAAATGATCGATCATATCAAGTCACGTGTGCAGATGATTTAAATTCAGAATGGTTTAATGATTCTGATATTGTAGGTGTAACTGCTGGAGCGTCAACTCCTGATAATATTATCGAAGAAGTGACAACAAGAATTAAAAGTTTTAGTAATAATCTTGAAGAGGAATTGATTTATGAGTAAATCAAATTTTGAAGTAAAAGTTGGTTTAGCTGAAATGCTAAAAGGTGGTGTCATTATGGATGTGATGAACCCCGAACAAGCGCGTATAGCAGAAGATACTGGCGCTGTTGCGGTTATGGCGCTGGAACGCATACCGGCATTGATCAGGGAAGAGGGCGGAATTTCCCGCATGAGCGATCCTGAAATGATCAAGAATATCCAGAAAGAAGTCTCAATTCCTGTGATGGCCAAGGTAAGAATTGGTCATTTTGCAGAGGCACAAATATTGGAAGCGCTGGAAGTTGATTTTATTGATGAAAGTGAAGTGCTGACACCCGCTGATGAACATAATCACATTTGGAAACATGATTTTAAAGTCCCCTTTGTTTGCGGATGCAGAGATTTGGGAGAAGCATTACGCAGGATTGGTGAAGGTGCTGCCCTGATCCGCACGAAGGGTGAGGCCGGCAGCGGTAATATTGTGGAGGCAGTCCGGCATATGCGAAAAGTGACAGCTCAAATCAAAGAATTGACCGTAATGGATCAAGATCAACTCATGTCTCAAGCTAAAGAATTGGGAGCGCCTTTTAGTCTCGTTCAGCAAGTAGCAAAGCTTGGAAAACTACCTGTACCTAATTTTGCCGCAGGCGGGGTTGCTACTCCAGCAGATGCGTCCTTGATGATGCAATTAGGAGCAGAAACAGTTTTTGTTGGATCTGGAATATTTATGAGTGAAGATCCATCTTCACGGGCCAAAGCCATTGTTGAAGCTGTAACATTTTACAATGATGCTGAAAAATTAGCCAATATCTCGCATGGGCTGAAGAAGGCGATGGCAGGTCTGGATATTGCCAAAATTCCTGAAGAGGAAAGAATGCAGGAACGGGGTTGGTAGTGTTGGTTAATGCTAGCTGGTTAGTGGTAACTGGTAATTGGGGAATGGTTCTGAAATGAAGATCGGTATTTTGGCTTTACAAGGTGACTATGAAAAACATGGACATATCCTCTGTGGCCTGGGGTTAGACCATACATTTGTTCGCTATCCGGCAGAAATAGAA
>CATMBH010000101.1:0-5538 GCA_950063985.1 uncultured Fidelibacterota bacterium | reverse complement strand
CGGTAGATCCCGGTATGATTGAATCCATTTTTTATACATAGACCAAATAATGGTCTCTGAAGTGGGCCGCACGATAACTTCTTCTTCCAAACGTGATGCGGGATCAACGATAATACCACCTTTACCGTCTGCTTTTAGGCGAGTATGAGTTACAACAGCACATTCTTTAGCAAATCCTTCCACATGTTCTGCTTCTTTAGCCAGATATGATTTTGGAATAAACATGGGGAAATAGGCATTTACGTGACCCGTTTCCTTTAGCATATGATCAAGGGATTCTTTAATATTATCCCATAAGGCAAAACCATACGGTTTTATAACCATGGTCCCTTTTACCGGGCCGTAATCAGCCAAGCCTGCCTTAATAACAACGTCAGTATACCAGGCTGAATAATCTTTGCTTTGTGGTGTAACTCCCTTAGACATAACGATTGCTCTAAATAAAATTGAGGCTGAAATTACCGGGGTTCGTCTGGGCAATCAAACTGTTTGTTCGGGAGTTATATGGTTGTAAAAGCTAATTTAAAACATATTCGTTCCTTACATAGAAGCAAGGGTCGTGCTACCCACAATCAATATATTATTGAGGGTCGGCGATTGTTTCAGGAAGCATTGCTAACCAATGAACATCTCCATCTAGCGTATTTTACAGATACATTCCAAAGCAACTTTCCAGGGGTGGTTAAAGATGTTATAAAAGAATGCCCAGGGGCCCAAAATGTGTCGCCAGCCGAAATGAAAACAATGTCTGCAACGGAAACACCATCGGGTATTTTAGGTGTTTGTTTCATCCCTGATAATCAGGTACTTGATGATAAGTTAAACTGCAACTGGCTTTTTCTCGATAGCATTTCAGAGCCAGGAAATATGGGTACACTTTTACGCACAGCTGCCTGGTTTGGAATTAACAATATATCTTTATCGGGGGATTGTGTAGATATTTATAATCCAAAAGTGGTACGTAGTGGAATGGGTGCTCATTTCAACATCACCTGTATTTTAGATGCAAAGATAAAACAATTTGAGGCTACACATGCGATCATTGGTGCTGACCATAAAGGTACTAACTTGGCAAACCATAAAATAGAAGCCCCATGGGTGCTGGTGCTAGGTAATGAGGCGCATGGAATTTCCGAAAGGACTCGAGAGAATATTAATCACCTTATAGCTATCCCCCGGATAGGTGCAGGCGAATCTTTAAACGTTGCCGTGGCAGGAGGTATATTGATGGAAAAGCTGAAAGCAATCAATTAAAAAGCCCTGGCCTTCGGGCCAGGGCTTTTTAAGGTGCTGGTTTGAAATTTTTAGTACAAAAACAGTCTCAAAACATATATATGCTTTACTATCGATTACAATATAAAATACAAGGAGACTTTGCATTTCGGAAGTCTAGCAGTAATTTTTTGGCTTATGAATACAACGGAAACTGACCCTTTACCGAGAAAAACATGTGATGAGCAGTACTCTAACCATAAAAAATGTCTTTGGAATTGTAATTCTTTCAGTGTTATCAGCGCTGGTGGTGGGCACTATTATTGCCTCCGTTGGAATCGTTTATCTCCCCGAGAATGATAACAATATAACTAATTTTCTGGCTTTATTTATCGGGCAAGGGTTTATGGTTATCCCACTGCTTTTATTTTTGACTGCCCGGAAAGAATCATTTGTTGACCGCTTGCGCATTCGCAAACTTCCCTTTCCTGTTATTTTGTCAACATTGGTGCTTTCGCTGGGTATCATTATACTGGTCGATGAATTTGACCGGATAGCCAGTTTACTCTTCACACCGCCAGAATACCTGGATCAATTGGGTTATATGCTCAAGTTTGATTCTTTCAATATGGCTGTATTTCTGATATTTGGAATTGTTGTATTGGCACCACTGGGTGAAGAAATATTATTCCGGGGTTTTCTCCAGAAATTCCTTGAAGAACATTGGCAGGATGTCACCCGGGCTGTTTTGGTCACAAGTCTTTTTTTTGCCATTATTCACTTAAACCCATTTTGGTTAATTCAAATTTATATGCTTGGCGTTATACTGGGGTTTCTGGCCTGGCGGACGGGGTCTATCTGGGCCGGTTTTATCCTTCATGCGGCGAATAATTTAGTGGCTTTACTCTTTACCAATTATAATCAGGTTCTGGATGACATTTATACGTGGCAAGGTCATGTCGCTCCCTGGATATTACTCATTGGTGTGGGGTGTATATATGTTGGTTTTAACTGGCTTAATAAAACCACGAGGGTGTACTCATGAAACAACTGATGTTTGAACGGGAAATCCAAGTTTTGGGCGATACGTTTCGCCGGCTTATGCGCCGTCATGCCCATACCAACCTAATTAAACTTATCAACAAAACACATCCGGCTGATATGTCTGTGCTTTTTCGTTATTTCGATGAATCTGAACAAGAACAACTTTTTGATCTTATGCAGCCCAATGATCATACGGGTGAATTCCTGACAGAACTGGATGAATCCATCCTCCAGAATCTTGTAGCTGAAGTTTCTGCAGACCGCATTGCAAAATTAATCGATCCTATCAGTGCCAGTGATCGTGCTGAAATCCTAAGCCTCCTCCCAGATGAACAGTCCCGGGGTATAATTGATTTATTAAAAAAGGAAGAAGTTGAAGAACTGGAAGAAATACTGGCTTATCCTGAGGACAGTGCCGGTTCTTTGATGTATACAGATGTGTTTACTCTCCACGAAGAAACGACAGCCAGAGCTGCCATTGCTGCTCTTCAGCATGAAGAACAAGCTGAAACAGTTTTTTACCTTTATGTAACAAATGACATTAATCAATTAATGGGCGTTATTTCTCTCCGTGATCTTGTGACCACTTCTCCGGATTCTTTGTTAAAAGATTTGATGGTAAGGAAAGTACATACCGTTCGCCCTGATACAGACCAGGAAGAAGTTGCCCAAGTTGTTTCTCAGTATAATTATTTAGCTGTACCGGTTACAGATCAGGATGAAAATCTATTGGGAATTGTAATGGTTGATGATGTGGTTGATGTTATTCGAGAAGAAGCTACTGAAGATTTCTTAAAAATGGCAGGTGTGGGTAAAGACCGTGAAATTTTACTTAAATCCTCATGGGAAAATGCCAAAAGCCGACTGCCTTGGCTGTTCGCCAGTTGGATCGGTGGTATCGGGGCAGCAACTATAATCGGATTATATGAAAATCTCCTGGAAACCACACTTGTTTTGGCAGCCTTCATTCCTGTTATTATTGGTATGGGTGGTAATATTGGTACACAAACGTCCACAATCATTGTTCGCGGATTAGCTACTGGGCGGGTAAATGTGGGCAACAATATGAAAATCTTACTCAAGGAAATTCGCGTTGGCCTTATTTTGGGTTTGTTTTATGGAATTTTGCTGGGTCTTTTTACATTAACAAGGTTTACGGATTTATCGCCGAACTTAGGTATTATTGTCGGGTTGAGTATTACAACCTCCATGCTAATTGCGACAACAATAGGTGCTTTCGTACCTCTATTCCTCTCTAAGCTTGAAATAGACCCCGCTGTGGCCACTGGACCCCTCGTCACCACCAGTATTGATATTTTGGGTGTTACACTTTATTTCCTGATTGCATCGCTTTTCTTGCCTCTGGCATGAACCTTTTATTCTTTGCCCTGACGACCAGTCTGGGTATCTACATCCTGTTCGTGCTCTTTTTTCTAACCGGACTGCGTCGCATAAAAGTAAATGAAAAAAATATAACCAGTTGGCCTACTGTCGCCATTGTTATTGCTGCCCGGAATGAAGAAACAAACTTACCTAATATTTTTCAGGATTTAGCCCAGCTGGATTACCCAAAAGAATTGTTGGATATTGTTATAGTTGATGACCGTTCTACAGATAATACCTGGTCGCTCATAAAGCATTTTTCTGATCAGCACGCACATATTCATGGCGTTCTGATAAAGAAAAAATCACCAGCTATGACACCCAAAAAATATGCTCTCACAACAGCAATTGAGCAATCAAAGGGAGAGTATATTTTGTCAACAGATGCTGATTGCCGTATACCACAAAGCTGGGTTAAAAGTATGGTTAAGTTGCTGGAAGACGGTGTTGGCATTACTGTTGGTTCGTCCACTATTGAAAGCAGTAAACATTCATCCTTTATTCATTATCAACTTGTGGATTTTCTGGCTTTAGTCACAGCAAATGCTGGTGCGATGGGCTGGGACTTTTATTGGACAGGGTCCGGTCAGAATCTTGCTTATAAACGGAAACTGTTTGCAGAAATTGATGGTTTTAATCCGGTACGTGATCGAATTTCAGGAGATGATATTTACCTGGTGCAATCTATAGGAAAAAAATATGGTTGTACATTTAATCCAGATCCAGGAAGTTTTATAAAAACCAGTCCTTCCTCATCGATAAGGCAATTTATAAGTCAACGTATCCGCTGGTCATCAAACTCCAGGTTTGCAGCAAAAACTGATCTTTTTTTCCTATTATTCTTATTTAATGCATTTTTAATGAATTCAACAATACTGGCTGGAATTTTTACTCCTCAGCTATATTCAATCCTGCCTATGGTTTTTGGACTCAAGTTTGTAGGTGACGCATTGGTAATATTTTCCGGCGCGGCTAAACTACATCTTACATTTCCATCAATCATTTTCATTCTCTGGAGTATTTTACAACCCTTTTATATACCCTTTATTGGCTTGGCCGGTTTAGTTGGCAGGTTTAAATGGAAACCATAATGAAACGATTGCTGCATATCCTTTTTTTATGTTTTTGGTTTATCCATGCGCAAGACTACAAAATTACCTTTTTGGGACTGCCAGCTGTGGATGTAAACATGGCTATGGATGAAAATAAAATCAATTTTAGCGTACAAACAGTTGGTTTAATTAATTTAATTTGGCCAACAGAAAATCAATATGCCGTTACGTATAATTCCTCCCATTTTGGCTTGCTTAATTATGAAAAAAAAATAAAGCAGGGCACAAATAAGTACAAATTGACTGCAGTTTATGATTCGGCAGACAGTACACTTCATTATGAGCAAACAACTCTCAAGCGAGTGCCTGAAATACAAACAATTTTTACTCTGCTGGCACAAGTCCAAAAAGAACCCATTGATGCTATCGACACAAAATGGTTTCCCATGGACCACGATGGGCAATTGTTTTCTGCACGATTACTTTGGGCGGATACAAGCACTATTACTATTGAAGACAGTTCAATTATTTGTAATCATTACCGGCTGGACATCAAAGCGGAAGAAGATGTAACATCTCTACATGAGCAATCAGACTATTTTATGAATAACATTGTTGCGCCAGAAGCTGTTCGCCAATTATGGGTAGAAAAATCAGGCCGGCGCCGCATTATACAGGCCTCGGTAAAGATCTATGGAATTAACATTGTGGCAAAAATTAAGAATGTCTAGACCATCATTTTACCAGCTTTATAAAAAACACATCATTATCTGGTTGTTAATTGTCATTGGTATAGTGGTGGCACTCAAATTAGGTATAGACGAAAAAATTATTATATTTGTGACGT
>CATMBH010000100.1:0-5556 GCA_950063985.1 uncultured Fidelibacterota bacterium | reverse complement strand
TATTAACTGCTGTGGTTGCATTGGGAATAAAAAACAAGTCATCACCACCGCAGCAAATAAATGCACCTAATTTATTTCTGGCTAGCGCTAAATGCTCATATACATCAATAGCCATGAATTGAACTGGTTGATTTTCCAGTTTTCTTTGCCAGTTTTGATAGGCATCAAAAACAGGTTTTGGACAGGCGCCAAAGGAGCCGTGATTTAGAAAAGTTATGTCAGGATCAAGTAAATATAGATCTTTCATACACTATTTTGCCAAAGCACCCATGGGGTCCCAAGGTGGTAGCACAACAGGATCTTTTTGATATACAGAAAACTCGTCTTTGGTGATATAATTTTTATAAACCACTACTTCATAATTATATTCATCAAACCATGAATCCGTCATGATATCATAACCTTTATCAGAACGTTTTTCTCCCCAGCTGTTCTCCACCTGCCACTTGCGGGGGTGACCTCTCCCGTCGAGGTCCACACCGGTGAAAAGCATAGCATGAGTCATCTGGCTATCCCCGAATTCCAACCGGTCGGTCTTGGTCATCGGAAAATCTGTACTGTAGAACAATTCAAAATCAAATATATCCATATCCATAACGCCCAGATTGCGGTGAAAATGTTTGCCCACATCGCAACCAAACCAGACCGGATGATCATCCTTGATTGATGCAGCAGCCACTTCTTTCAAGCGTTTGGATGGGAGATTCAGATAACGAATAATTGAACCTTCTACTACATTTCCCAAATAATCGACTGTATAAATCTCATTGTATGATTTATCCGACATAGGGCAATTGATCAAGCAGACATAATCATTCAAATCCAAGCCAACATGTTCTTTATAAAACTGTTTCGGGTTCAACTTCTCAAAACGATGGAATTTTTTATCCTTGTCCCGTATTTGCCATTCAAACTTCTCTGGGGGAGAACCTAGGCAGATTGTCAACATTTGGTAAATGGTTCGCAGCATATCCTCTTTCATGACCCGGAGTTTTTTCGTATCAGCTCCTTTTTCATAAGCTGCACGCAAATCCTTGGCAAAACCCCGTAGCTTCCGTGTAATCATCCTGTTCATACGCATAGACTGGCTGGACTGAAAACTTTCCGGCATTTCTGTCTGCGGCAGTACACCGTATTTTTCTATCAGATTAACGAACATGTGCCATTGCCCGCCATCCTGGATCGGGTCAGTCAATAGATGCATTACTAGTCTTCCATCCAATGGTTCATCAGTAGTTTTAATGATATTTTCCAAAAAATAATTGGATTTTTCCAATTTGTCACAGAATATAAAGTAGTTCTGACTGAATTCGAATTTTTTCAGGTTATATTTTCGACCAAGGTAAATTCGAAACAGATTCAAACCCGCGAATCCCCAGCAGCGTCCGCTAGATTTCTGGTTAGTAACTTTCATCTGCCCGGTGACTATATCAGAAAAGGTGTGATCAATCCTGCGGAATGCTTCCCAGTCGATGGCCAGATCCATAACATCACCCCTTACAGCAGCATTGCGAGCCAATCTGACCTGTGGATTCGCATCGGTACTTTTACGGAATTCTGTTATGGTTTTAAGTAAGATTTTAGAGTTCATTTTTTTACCTTTTTTTTATGTTTCAATATTTTTTGAAAATATACCCTTGGCACAAGAACATATTTAGACATAGATCATTTCTCCGTTTCGTTCACTGTTCACAACAGAAATAATCTCATTGGCAATAGCCGTTGGAGCCGTCCAAGTAGAAAAATCCGCGTCCGGCATGGCAGCTCTATTCTGGAGTGTATCTATAATTGTGGGCACAATAGCGTTGCAAAATATGCCATGGTTTTTTCCTTCAAGCGCTGTTGTTTTTGTTAACGCCATTACTGCCGCTTTGCTGACGGTATAAGGGCTCGCCGCAGCCATACCCTGTTCTGCAGCCATAGAACCAAAATTGATAATGTGCCCATATTCATTTTCTTTCATATGCTGTAGTATAACCCTGCTGCAGTTCAAGGCGGTTTGAAAATTCAGTAACATCATCTTTGACCAGTCTGCAGCTGTCGTATCTTCGATTGTTGTGCCTATGGCAAAACCGCCAACAACATTTATCCAGACATGTATATTATTAACTCTAATTTGAATTTCATTAAAAACACGCTGAACATCTTCTATATCAATTAAGTCAGCTTCCAGGTATGTGTAAAATTGATTGACTTCATCGACATGTTGCTCAGTACCATAATCTATTCCAAACACTCTTGTTCTGCTGGCTGTTAATGTTTCTACCAAGGCCGCCCCAACATTTCCTTTGGAACCTGTTATAACCCAATTTTTTATTGTTTTTTCAGTCAACCTTTACTCCTGTTTATTGAGGATTTATTAATACTTTTATCTTTTCTTCTACTAAATCCTTTAATTGTTCAACCTTTAAACCTTCATATTCTTTTTCCATTAAGAGCTCCCCAAAACGCACTGTTAAGATTCCAGGTTGCAGCCGCCAATCCGTTTTTTTCTTCGCGCCGTAGGCACCTATTAACGCTGTAGGCACAATAGTAACACCTGTATTGAGAGCAATGTGGAACGGTCCTTTTTTAAACTTTCCCAATTCACCAGAGGTAGTCCGGGTACCCTCTGGAGAAATAATAAATGATATTCCCTTTCGAATCGCTTCTTCTGCTTTGTCAAGACTGTGAATCGCTTTTTTTAACTTGTCACGTTTTATTGGTATCGCTCCATGACGCTTCGCCAGAGTACCCCAAATCGGGTATGAAAATTGATATTCAGCCCCCACAGCAGTGACGTAGTGTTTAATGGCGCCGCCAAGCATGAACGGATCCATGAGCGACTCATGGTTAAACAGGTATAAATACGGTTGTTGATTTTTATCTGGGACTTCCCCTTCAATTTTCAGCCACTGACCACCAGACAAAAGCATAATTCTGCAAATTAGATTGGCCACAGGATACAACTTTATCGGTGAAATAAAAAAAGTAAGAAAAATGTAGATTAATGCGCCGCAGAAAAAAATCAATAATATCAGCGGCCATAAAAGGATGGATATAAAAGTTCTAATCATGCCAGTCTTGTCTGTTCAGGATTGCAAACAGTTTATGGTTGGCTTTAGGAAAAGGGAAATCCTTGATTTGAGATAGTTTTATCCATTCAAACGGCTGTTCGGTTTTGACTTCTTGTCCATTGATCATTGTGCAGTGAAATGATGTCATAGCAATTGAAAAATGGCTGTAGGTATGTTTAATACTGCCGATTTCTTTCCCAATCTTTATGTCAATTCCACATTCTTCCATGATCTCTCTTTTTAAAGTTTGCATTTGGGTTTCCCCATTTTTCATTTTTCCTCCAGGGAATTCCCATAACCCGCCCAAATGATTCTTTTTATCACGTTGCAAAATTAATAATTGATCATTTTTCCATATAATACCTGTTACCACATCGTAATTTGGAATTGGTTTATGTTGCTTTGGTGTAGGGTAAGATTCTGGAAATTGAGTCAAAGTTGCTGCACACGAATTTTCCAAAGGACATTTATAACAAAGAACCTGATTCTGTTTACAAATCTTACTGCCTATATCCATTAGAGCCTGATTTATATCACCCGGAGAATCAAATTCCATCCACATCTGTACATGGTTTTTAATGATTTTCCTGTTATATGGAGATAATTTCTTTTGCTTTAGAAAGCGCGACATAACACGAATAATATTTCCATCAAGTGCCGGATGTGGTAGATCGTGGGCAATTGATAAAACAGCAGCAGCGATATATTCTCCCACACCAGGCATTTTAATAAAAGAATCATAATCGGTAGGGATTTGTCCCTCATGTTCCTTCATGATATTAACTGCTGACTTTTTAAAATTCCTGCATCGATTATAATAACCAAGCCCTTCCCAAGATTTCAGCAAAGTGGTTTCATCCGTTTCAGCTACGTTTTTTATAGTTGGATATTTATCAAGCCATTTAATGTAATAAGGTATAACTGTTTCCACTTGTGTTTGTTGGAGCATGATTTCTGATAACCATATTTTATAGGGATCTTGTGTATGTCTCCATGGCAGATCTCGCTGATATTTATTATACCATTTGAGAAGTTGTTTTGATATTTTATTTGTATTATACATACTATTCCTGTCTAAGCATCATTTTTGAAAGTGTCCAGTGAAAAGAGGATAATATTTCTTTTACTTCATCTCTGTCTTCTCTTGCTATTGAGGCATAAACAGTATCTCCAAAAAAATCGATGCGTTCTTCTATTTGCTCCTGAATTTCTTGTCCTTTATTTGTAAGTCCTAATATAGTTATACGTCTGTCATATTTGTCTTTCGTTTTTTCCGTCCAATCTCGCTTAATAAGTACATCCACTAATCGTGTGAGGGTACTATTATCTACACCCAGTTGCTGGGCCATAGATGTCATATCAATACCGTCATCAGGTATACAGGAAATAAGCAATATCTGCGGGAGGGTCAGTTCTCCGTCAACTATTTTTAACCTGAATAACCGTTGAAGGTCTAGGAGGAACAGCTTAAGAAGTTCACCGAATTCCATATTTGTATATTACAAATATTATCGATGTAAAAGCAATATCAGCTTATTTTTACTCCATTTTGTATAGGTTTATCCAAATCCAATAATATAATACCATTTTCATTCCCATCAGCGCCAAGGACTAGGACTTCTGAAGTGAGGGAGGCAATCTTTTTTGGTGGAAAGTTCACCACGGCAACTACTTGCCTATTCAATAAATCAGCAGGTAAATAATTATCGGTCACTTGGGCACTGGATTGTTTTATACCGAAACCGCCAAAATCAATTTCCAGTTTATAGGCCGGTTTTTTAGCTTCCGGGAATTCGTCAACAGTAACTATTGTGCCCACCCGAAATTCAATTTTCTTAAAATCATCAATGCTGATCATGGTGCTATTTTAGATATTTATCAAACCAGTCTACAATGAATTTAAGGCGGGCTTCACGGCGGTCGGGGCGACCGTGACGAGATAATCCGTGTGGTTCTTCGGGGAAACGGACATATTCTACGTCCCGCTTTAAATATTTCAGGGCCATAAACATTTGATCCCCTTGTTCAATATTACAACGCAGATCAAATTCACTGTGAATGATGAGTAGAGGGGTAATGCATTTGTCGATGTAAGTCATGGGTGACCATTTCAGATATATCTCCCGGTTTTCCCAGGGAGCACCCCCAAATTCCCAGGACATGTCCCAGCCCACATCAGAATTACCGAACATGCTGGATAAATCGGAGACGCAGCGCTGTGTCACAGCTGCTTTAAATCGATCTGTATGTGTTACCATCCAATTGGTCATATAACCACCATAGCTGCCGCCGGTCACACCCAGTCTTTTACTGTCTATATAACCCAATGAAACAGCATAATCCACCGCCGCCATCAGGTCACCCATGGCTGGCTCTGCCCATTTTCCCTCAATAGCTTTGGCAAATTTTTCTCCATAACCCTGGCTGCCCCGGGGGTTGGTATACATGACCACGTACCCCGCTTGAGCCAGAACATACATTTCATGGTAGAAGGTGCGGC
>CATMBH010000099.1:0-5568 GCA_950063985.1 uncultured Fidelibacterota bacterium | reverse complement strand
GCACATACATTCGTTGATGGACTGCATGCACTTACAGGTCTGTTATTTTTCTTCGGGTTAATATTCTTGGGTGCTGGAATCCTAGACGGAGGTGTTTCCACTTCCAACAGAACAAAGGCTACGGTGTTGGTTATCATATCTATAGTTTTAGCATTTGGAGGTGCAGCGTTCATAGGCAATACTAGTACTACATTACCAACAGTTGCTGGATTACTAATTATGATTACGATACCGGGCATTGTAATTGCATATATGTCAATGAAGATGCCTCAATATGTAAAACCTATTGGTCTTATCTTCATATTTGCTATAGCTTTGGGAATCACTGTATTTTTCGGCTTTGGTCTGTTAGGTCCTACTGGATATCTAATTCCAGAAATGGAAGATATTACTGAAGAGATTACTGAGATGGTAGTACCGACTAGTCCGATATTTGCAATATCAATATTCTCTTCTAAAGTCCATGTTTGAAGAAGCCAGCGATTGTTGCTTCCGGGAACGTCTAACGTTGTATTTTCCGATTCAGTGATAATAATGCCTAATTCTTCCTGTAGCGCATCTTGGAAAAACTGAATGATTTCAATTCTGTCAGCAATATTTTCCGCATTTCCGTTCCCGCCATGAAAAAAGAATATCGTGCCGGTGGAATTTTCCGGGAACTTGTAATAGACATTCTTTTGATTTTCCGCACCTTGGATTACTTCGTGATCGAAATCAATTGGGCCGGTGGAATCCTGCAGGGCATAGAAATGCACATTATTATCCGGCATAATGAAAGTAGTATGCCATTCCCTGGAATCAGCTAGTAAAGATGTGTCACCGTTCCACCCTTGGAATGTCATTGTTATTGGATCCAGATCGGACCAGATGTGTACCGTATCACCCGGCGGATAGATGCCTGACAGATAACCGTCATTTACCCAGGCCCAGGGACCATTCAGGTCCCCGCATTGACTGGTGTCAGTCACTGAACCTTCCGATACAAAATTCTGCCAGAGTTCCCCAACTTCCCTGGTGGGGAACCATGAGGATGAATCATAAATCCCGTCATAACAGTCCCATGAACCAATGACCCAGGCATCCTGAATACCAAGCCAACCAATCGTATCCTGTAGCGTATTCAATGAGATCGGTTGAAAAACATCCATGGAATCCGGTAATCGAAGATTAGCCACGGTATTAAAAAATGAATCCAAAAAAGGGTAATCTATTACTTGGGTGTGCCCAACACCCTGTTCCATGGCGAGTATCCATTTCGCTCCCAAAGGTCGATGATCTAAAAAAATTCCTGTAAGATTCTCTATACGATAAGGAGGATCGTTTTCAGCAATAAACATGAGTCCCGGCACCTCTATGGCAGCTCCAGCATCGGTGGTATCGTGATGTCCTCCTTTCTGAGTAATGAAGCCCAGCATACGTTCCGGGATCCATTTGGTAAAGTGATAGCCAAATTGACCACCCCAGGAATAGCCATTAATGAAAAAGGGAATAAAGGATATTTCATTGTGACTGAAAAGAACAGCGAATGAATCCATGGCAGCGATTACCGCATCTCCAATTCCCGTGTACATGTGCATGTTAAAAATGTGAGCACCCAGCAAAGCGAAATCCTGGTTGCTGGCGAGTATTTGGTAATTCGAGTCACTAACGACATTCCGGGAATCTCCATTGTTTGGGTGCATGAACCAGTAGATACCACGAAGCGTATCCGTTGAATCATTGACCCACATCCGAAAATCGGCATAATTGTAACTGGCTGTATCATTCTCCAGGATGGATACATCATGGATTTCAGCATGGACAACTCCGATCAAAAAGAAAATGAAGAAAGTTTTTTTCACAAAGTTTATGTTCTTAATCGTTTTCTCGCAGTAGCGGGATTTACGATCAGCTTCAACATTTTATTATCTCTTTTTCGAAAATGATGACCTTTTAGATGCTCTATAGACAAACCAATCATCACTGGTAATTTCATGGTAGTGGTCAGACTCTTCTACTAATATTTTCGCTGTGTTCTTTTTTACTGCAGCGATCTCAACCCTGACACCCTCTGCTTTCAGGTGAGTCACCAGCTCAACAAAATCTGAATCACCCGACATAATAATGATGGTATCGACTTTAGATGCCAATTGAGTTGCTTTTATGGATAGCGGAATATCGGCTGATTTATGACAGGGTACTACGGATCCATAATAATTCTCATGAAGTCGTTCAGCAAATTTTTTGGATATGGATTTACCCTCACGAAAATAGATCAGTCTGTTTAAGCCTCTGCCATTTAAGAGTTTAGGTATAAGTTCATCGAAGTTGATCATAGCTTTGGTCGATTTGGATAAGGTATGGATACTTCGCTCAATATTATTACCATCGCATAGAATTGCTACAGATTGGTTGATTAGTATTTCAGTCATATTATTTGATTCCTTAGTGTATACATAAATCTAACCCCAATCCACCAAACAAAAAACCATGTGCAAATACTGTATTAAATTAAATCCTATTAAAACCACGGCCACGATGATGTTCATCAATTATAACAATAAATGACACTCCTCCGAGTTTATTAGTTTAATGAAAGTTATTGGCGCAGGATTTGGTCGTACAGGCACCTTATCGTTAAAAATTGCATTAGAAGTCTTGGGCTTTGGCAAATGTTACCACATGAAAAGTGTCATTAAACGGCCAAAACACATCAGGGCCTGGCTCGATGCAGGAAGGGGTAAACTGATCGACTGGGACTTCATATTTAAACACTTTAACGCCACTGTAGATTTTCCCGCCAGTCTATTTTATGATGAACTAAAAAATAAATACCCAGATGCAAAAGTCATTCTGACGATACGAGACCCAGATACATGGTATAAAAGCACTGAGCGAACCATTTATAAAGTACCGTCAATTGTTCCGCAATGGTTTAAGCAAATAATGCCCCCAATGGGACAATTTATTAAAATGAATGAACTGTTAATCTGGCACGGATTGTTTAAGAACAAATTTAGTGACCGAAAATTTGCCATAAGAATTTTTAACGAACATATTCAAAATGTAAGACGGCATATACCCAAAGAAGACTTGTTGATATTTAACGTGAAGGAGGGTTGGCGACCACTCTGTGATTTTCTGGGAGTGCCCATACCAAAAAAAATTTCATTTCCACACCTGAACACGGGTGATAACATGATTAAGTCACTGAACATTGTCAAATTAATTCCGTATTTAACCATCATTCTTGTCACTATTACGTTTATTACATTATTTATATCTTCTAAATAAATGAATTCCCACCCAAAACAAAAAAACCCGCTTAGCGGGGACGATTTTTTAAGTTAATTATTGTTTATCATGCCAGTGGCCATGTTCTGGAGACCATACCTTTCCCGGTGGTACCGCACCGGGGGGCTGAGGTTGTAATTCATTTAACACAGAACTGGGAGTTGTAGACGTGGGAATCGAAGGGGCATCATGCCAATGATCATGCTCGACAGACCATACTTTACCTGAAGGTGCCGGTTCTAAGGGAGACGATAATCTATTCGGTGTTATTGCAGGTTCAGATTCAGAAAAAAGAAACCAAAGTGCTGCCAACACTAAAACACCAACAATAGTCCACAGTTGTAAGGTTTTAGTGCTAGACAAGCCATGACAGACCTTGTATTTTTTCCCACTGCCACAGTGACAAGCATCATTTCGGCCAAGTTTTTTATTCAAAGTTGACTCCCATTTAGACTAAAATTTTACGCTTTATTTACTCCAATTAATACAATCATATATACATAAATTAAAAAAATTATTTTAATGTCTTAAAAAATATTTTTTCCACATTTAATATCCTGCGAAACCCAGAAACAGTCCGGTTATCCCATCAGCGATGAAATGCTGTTTGGCCAGAAATGTTGAAAAAAACACCAACACAGCTTTACAGGTAATCGGCCAGATAATAAAAACTGTATAAGAGATCAACAATAACTTCATAGCAATAGAGGTATAAACCTGCAGTTTTGACTGTTCAGTTATCATCAGTGGTAATAGGAGGGCAATATAATAAAAATAGTAAGGTAAGATCATCCACCAGATAAATGGTATTGCATTATCAATATCAATCAATAAGGAAGGCGGCTGCATCGGACCCCGGACAAAGGGAATTAGAAAATAGCAGGCAGATAGCAGCCAGAATGGCAAAATGAGTCCTGCCCGCTGGATATATTTCATAGGTTAAATTAAATAATGAATGCACTCAGCAAAATGGAATTAACCCATTAAGTAATCAATGAGTTTATTTGATTGATATGATCTGATCAATCAGGTTTTTATCATCCGGGAGCAGGCTGCTTTTCACTAATCGCGGGACAAGAGCTCTTAATCGGGGTTCCCGGGAAAACACATCGCGAAAGATCGGCAGGGCTTCATTAATCCGTCCAATATCAGCTAAGGCCACCGCGGACCAATAAGGTAATTCCGGGTTCTCCGGGTAATATTCTGCTGCCTTTTTATATTCAATAAGGGCTTTTTCGATTTCCTTATGCTCTACATATAAATCACCTTTATTTGCATGCTGATAAGCACGGTGTACTCGAATCAGGCGCTGTAATTCAAGTAGTGGTTCCGGATGATCATCTATCCGCAGATCAAGAATTTTATCTTTCCGTGGAATCCCGGTGGCCTCTCCGGTAACAATCAGCATCGCAGCAGATTGCTTGCCGCGTATATCCCCCCCTTTTGCTTCCGCTGCCATTAGAGCAGCCATTATTCGATCTAACAAATCACCGGATGAATTTTCAAATGCTTCAGCCATAGCCGGCCAAACTGTTTCATGTTCCATTAAGTTGGCCTGTACGGAATAATTCTTTCCCTGTTGATCACCTGCTGCAAAAATACATCGTGAACCTGTGTAGGCAGCAACATTACCATGGATATCTATCATAGCTACCTGGCGGACTGCTTCTCCCTCATCCGCAGAAACCAGTTTTTCCAAAGCTTGGTTTGCAGTGAATCCTTGTTCCATCAGCTTCAGTCCATCCGGACCATATTCGACTTTAACAAACGACTGGGTGGCCACAGCGCCTACACCAGCCTTAGCCCAGGGAACCAGAGATCCCACTGAGAACCAATGGCTCTGGACGGCAACGCCAAGTTGACCTGTCTCTGGGTCAAGCGCTACGATGGAATAAGTATGCACTGGCCTAACATCCGGCAAAGCTTCAGGAAAGGCTACATACATCAAGAAAAAACAGAAAATAAAACGTTTCATAATAACTCCGTGGTTTACGGGCTAATCAATGGCTAGGGAAATAGCTGTCAAATCAAAAATGGAATGACTTCCGTCGTAATCCCAATCACCTGCCCAAGTCTCAAAAGCCCCCAATGCAGCACCATTGAGAATGGACTGCACCAGGAGGTCAAAATCATTTTCAGACAAGTTCCCATCACCATCTATATCGCCCTTAGGGCTTATTGCCTGATACAGCAACATTGTCTCATAAGCATATAAAATGCAGGGTAAAGCAACTTCAGCATGGCCGCCTTCAGACTCTGAAATATTGACCAATGTTACATCCAGCGCACCTCCTA
>CATMBH010000098.1:0-5594 GCA_950063985.1 uncultured Fidelibacterota bacterium | reverse complement strand
AAAAAACCCCGCTAATGGGCGGGGATTGAAGATATTGATGGAATACCAATTACTGAATGATTTTCCATTTTTTAACTTTGAACTGTTTCTCTGCTGATTCAACTGACTCTATGATTTTCCCCTTTTTAATTTCTTTAGGATTAAAGATCACAGAAAAAATCCAAGTTTCATTATCAAATTTGTGCGATGATATACCTTTCAACTCATCCAGAGCCTTACCAATATTGTTTGGTCATCCTACTCAAAGAAATCCATCACGAACAACCATTCCATCTACTTCAAAAGTCGCAGTTTTCATTTCAACTCCAGTTTTGACACAACTAAATGCAATGAAAGATGATAGTAATAAAATGTTGTACATAGCATTGTTCAAATCTACCCATCATCCCACCGCAAACAAATATTCCATCCATCACCCTGCAACTACCATGTCCACTCAGGATGAATGAGACACGGGTTTTTTACGGGATCAACTATAAATATTTCTGCCAGAACTCCAGCATTTTATTTTGCCGGTGTATCCTGGCAGGTTTATCTCCAAAACCATGTTTCCGCATGGGATAGAACATCATATCAAACATGATATTTTCCTTGATTAGTTCGTCAATGAAATGCCAGGAATTCTGGGGATGCACATTATCATCATAAGTTCCATGGATTAACAGCAGGCGCCCGTGAAGGTTTTTTGCACTTTTAACAAAAGATGTCTTGTCATACCCTTCCGGGTTATCTTGTGGGCGTTTCATGGCAAATTCTCCCCATTTGGTATCATAATAGTGCCAATCGGTAACCGGTGCTCCGGATATGCCTGCCTTGAATTCCCGTGTATTGGTCATGGCGTTCAGGGTAAAGCTTCCGCCGCCGCTCCAGCCCCAGATTCCAACCCGATCCGGATCAATATAAGATTGCGATTTCAGCCAACGGATTCCATCCAAAATATCAACAATTTCTATGGGACCGGACATCATCATTATAAGTCGATTTTCCAATTTCTTGCTGATTGCGGTGGCGCTGCGGTGATCAAATTTCACAACCAGGTAACCTCTATCCAGCAGCATGTTATCAAAGAAAAGAGATGAGCCCTGCCATTGGTCAAACACCGTAGGCGCCGACGGGCCTCCATAAATATGGAAAATAAGCGGATAAGATTTACCTGGATCAAAATTTTTCGGTTTCAGGATCTGAGCAGGCATGGGGAATCCATCTGATGTGAGAATGGTAAAGAGTTCCGGTGTTTGCAGGTTCAATCCCTGCAGCAGTTCCGGGCGTGGTTTTGCGATCGTATGCAATTTTGTCCCATCCTTTTTATGGAGGGTCAGCTCTGGAAGTGTGCTGCTATTGGAATAGGAGTCAAAATAATATTGTCCATCTGGACTAAACCCAACCTTGTGTACCCCATCATCCCTCGTGATCCGCTCCAGACCAATGCCATCGAACCCTATTCTATATAAATGTCGTTCAACAGATGATTTTTTCAACGCAGTAAAATATACCTGGTCGTGTTCGTCGTCTATATTGACCACTGATCGCCTTAGCCAGAAGGGGCCTCCAGATGAACGAAGTGCCCAGGACCCCTTGGTGACCTGATTAACCAGCCGGCCATCTTCCCTGAAGCGATATAAGTGCGCATACCCATCCCGCTCTGACTGCCACAAAAAATCACCTGATTCCAGGAAATAAAGATCATCATTGATATTGACCCAGCCTTCATCAGTTTCTTTTAAAACCCGGCCAAGGTTTTTTCCGGTTTTCCGATCGATAAAAAACAGGTTCAATTCAGTTTGTGCCCGGTTCATGGTCTGTATCGTGAATCGTTTATCATCCGGATGCCATTTTACGCGGCAGATATATTCGTATGGATCCAGTTTTACCCACTTTATCCGGGGATGAGCAATTTCCATAACGCCCACCCTCACAATGGGATTATCTGTCCCTGTTTTCGGGTAGCGCTGGGTGATCAGCCGTGGTTCCACGGGCTTGAAATCCACATAGTGCATTTTGGTCACCGGGGATTCATCAGTCTGTAAAAAAACAAGTGCCTTAGAATCATCTGACCACCAATAGCCAATATCCTGCCGGCCAAAGATCTCTTCCCAGTAAACCCATGAGACAGTACCGTTCAGGATATTTTCCGATCCGTCGCGGGTTAGCCGTTTTTCCCGGTTTTTTTCCAAGTCATAAACATAGATGTCGTTTTCCCTGACAAAGGCCACCTTTGACCCATCTGGTGAAAAGCGAGGCGATTTTTCAGCTGTTTCAGTTTCAGTAATACGCCTGAATTCTGAAATTGCCATATCCAGAATAAAGATATCTTTTTTATAGATGTAAAGCGCCTGCTCTCCATTTGAATCAAATGCAATGGGCCATACTAGGTATTTTGTGGAATCTTCCTCGCCAATGCTTCTCTGCAGACTGGCAATTGCTTTTTCTCGGTTTACTACAGTGTAGAGCTCACCTGCCTTCCGGGGATCCAGTTTCTGGAACGTTCTTTCTTCCTTCGGCTTGCGAACATCAAACAGAATGGCTGTATTATTTTCCAACCATTGATATCGATGGACCGCAGCGATCGCTTTTGCCTCATCACTTTGTATCCATTCGACTGTAATTTTTTCTTTGCGCTCTTCACTATAGACGCGGGGAATTAGACATAGAATCAATAGGAATGGGATAATACGATTCATGGGTAACCTAATTGTTGATTGGGTTTTAATTTAGCTTATTTCCTGTCATCTGCCAGCGCACCAATTCTACAGGAATATTCCCGGCATCATTAAACGCCCGGAAAAAATCCTTCATCACAAAAGGTTTTTCCTGTTCTTCCAACTGCTTGGCCCACTCCGTGACAAGCTTCTCTATTAAGTATTTACCGGTGATATAGCAGGTCCCATACCCGGGTTGACGAAGATAAAGGTGCTGTTCAAACTGCAATAAGTGTGGTTCACGTTTCATCCAGCCACGGGGTGTCCATTTGACGTGCACCTGGCCCGCTTCCGCCATGGTCATTTCGTTGGCGTGAGCGTAAAGGGATCCTAATCCTCGAGCAGCTCGCTGGGCGATCATGATCCAGATAATCTCTCTGGAGCGGGGGCTGTCTTCATAGAGACCGGCGTGCATGAACATTTCTTCTACACCAGTAGCGATACCCTCATTCTTGGAATCAAAAATATTATAAAGCAGGGCGCCACGGCGGATGGGACTTTCGTGGGGCTCATCTCGTACCTGGGCCAAGTCGAACCAGTGGATAAAATGGGAATAAAGCGGCAGGGGATCATAATGCATGCCGATGGCGAAAAAATTACGCTGGTCCGCAGGCACAAACTGGCCCATGTGCTCCCGCAGAGCCGGTTCCATATTGGGCTTGATGGGCATGATCTCTTTATCGCTCAAAAAATTCATGAAGCGCTGTACTCCCTGCTCCGTGAGCTGGGCAAATTCTTCCGGTGTGTTGGCAGCAGACATGAGCGGCAGATCCATATTATTCTGCTCCTCTAGTTTTAAAGAGGTCCAGGCACGGTCCAGTTCCCGCTGCAGCAGCCGCACTTCATCTTCCCAGGTTAAGGGCAATAGATGGACATTTTGCTGATACCAGGTATAATTTTCCTTTCCAATCCCGGATGGCCCTGTCTTATCAGGCGCCTGCTCTTCCAGCCAGATGATAAAATCTTTTGTGGCTGCCATAGCATTCTCCAGCGAGACTGAAAGGGCAACCTGATCTTTTGATAGTTTAAGTTTTTCAGCAATTTTATTCAGGTCGACAACCTGTTGCTTGAAATTCTCAATACCGGCGACCCACAGGTCTCGGGCATTGCCGGTAAGATTCCCCCGGGCCTGATCCAAGAATGGGGGAATAACTTTCAGGTCGTTTGTTAAGCGCTTTTCTTCATCATGGGTCAGAGGGAATTGGTAGGTCCAGAATTCCAGCGTGGCGTGGTTTGTGGGACCTTCATGAGCCGGGACATCGCTTTGGAGCATCCAAACCGTCTGGTAATAGGCTGGGTCCCGTACCCAGGGCTGCAGCACTCGATAGTTAAAGTCATAGCCATTCATCTCCGCTCTTACGATATGCCAATCTACCTGGTAGTGAATGGGCCAATCATCAATTTCGATCTGGGTCAGTCGCTTTTCGAGATCCTTAAAAGCCTGGTGTTCTTTATTAAAGCGGTCCGCTGTGTAATCCGGCGATCCATTAAGTAGCGTTGGGTTTTCAAAGTCCCGCCAGTCCTTGAATAGATCTAACAACGCCGGGTATTCAGCGGGTAGAGGGTAATTGTACTGCGCATCCATTGAATTGGTTCTCATCAATAAAAGGAAGATTATTAATAATGTTCTTTTCATTGTCCAAAACTATTTTTTTAACCAGCCATTAATGTTTCATTATGGTTGAATCTCTAAATGACTCAATTTACCCAGTAACAAATTTGCAATGCACCTGATATGAATTTCGGCTGAAGGTAGAAGCTTTACATCATCCATATCATTTTGTTTTACAAGAAGTTCTATTTCTGTACAACCCAAAATACACGCGTTGGTATTATTACTAATTAATTTGTTTATAATATTGATAATACATTTCCTTGAATCATCTTTAAATATATTATAAGATAATTCATTACAAATAATATCATAAATTTTAATTCTATCTTCAACATTATCAGGAACGATGGTCTTAATACCATGAAGTTCTAAACGTGAAATTAGGTAATTTTCTTCCATTGTTGGTTTAGTCCCCACAAGACCAACATTAACGTAAGAATTTTTTTTCAACTCCCTAGCTATACAATCCGCAATATGAATTATGTTTAATGTTGGGTACTTCCGCTTAACATCTTCAAAACATATGTGTCCAGTATTCGAGGCGATTGCAAGATAATTGCAGCCAGAATCAACCAATTTTTTTACCCCCTTCATCAAATGATTCGAAACCTTATCAAATTGACGTTTTTCAAGAAGATGTACATATTTGTCACAGTTTACTGATGCAAAAACCAGGTTCGGGTTAGGAGATAGAGAATATATCGGCTTTCTACTTCGCATGAAATATTCATTAATACGCTTATAATAATCCAATCCAGTTACGTATGATATACCAGTTAGAACACCTAAGTGAATATTATCTGCCATTTTTTCCAATTTTCATTCATTTAGCTAACAAAATTCAACCCAATTACCTTTGTTACTTTTTACATATTTATCATAAATAAAAAAAGATGTAGCGATATCTTCCACCGCTAATCCTAACGATTTAAACAGAGTTATATCATTAGTATTATTTCTTCCTTTTTTTTGCTTCGTTAATATTTCTCCTAGTGTTCCAATAATATGATTATCATCAATTGTACCTTCTTGTTTCGCCATTAGAAAATCACCTGATTCATTAATAGTAGATTCTATTTTATCAACGTAAAGTTTAGATAATTTGATAGCATATCCATCTAATTCTCTTGTATTGCGAACACTTGAGCCTACTGCATTGATATGTACACCTTGCATTAAATGCTTTCCATGTAAAATGGGCTCTACCGCTGCAGTCGTTGTGCAAATAATATCTGCATTATAGATGGCCTCATTTACTGTATCAAGATCGGAAGAGCGTC
>CATMBH010000097.1:0-5661 GCA_950063985.1 uncultured Fidelibacterota bacterium | reverse complement strand
TGAGCATCTACATTGTCCGATACGATATGAACCGTGTAACGATTTGATTTCATTATGTGAATTATTTTATAGTGCGCAGCAAGTCCATGATACGCCCGAAATCATCATCAGAAAAATATTCGATTTCAATCGTTCCCTTAGAATCCTTATGACTGATGCGCACTTTTGTGCCTAAGAGTGTAATCAATTCATTTTCCAGCGATCGCACAGCAGCTGTTGTTCTGCGTATTTTCTTTTTGCCGGCCTTTGGTTTAGGAGCAGACTTCCCTTTTACAATATCCTCCGCCGCCCGGACGCTCAATTTTTCATTGAGAATTCGCTGCCATAACTTATTTTGAGTGGCCGGTGTTTTCATAACTAACACAGCTCTACCATGACCGGCGCTTATCTCACCTTTGCGGAGACTGGCTTTTATTTCAGCCGGGAGATTCAACAGGCGCAATGAATTTGAAATGGTGGCCCGTTTTTTCCCCACAGCTTTGGCGATAGCTGTTTGATTCAAGTTGAAATCATTTTGCAATACTTTATAAGCTTCTGCTTCATCTATCGAATTCAGGTTTTCCCGCTGTATATTTTCAATGAGGGCCATTTCCATAAGCTCGGCATCATCGGCTACTTCCACAATGTAAACAGGAATCTTTTTCAAGCCAGCTAATTTTGATGCTCGCCAACGCCGCTCACCAGCCACCAACATAAAACCCTTATCAAATTCTTGAACAGTAACGGGCGTTATCACCCCTTTTTCTTTTATGGAAGCCACCAACTCCTCAAGACTCGTATTATCCAATCCATCTTTCCGGGGCTGATTTGGATTGGCTTTAATTTTAGATAGTGCAATTTCTGTTACACCAGCCGGTGCTGGAGCTTGCATTTCTTCATACGGACGAATAAGTGCTTCCAAGCCTTTGCCAAGTCGTTTAGTTGCCACTGTCTAATAACTCCTCTACTAAATCCATATAATCTCTAGCACCTACAGAATTGGCATCATACAATAATGCCGGCTTGCCAAAACTGGGTGCTTCACCAAGACGGACGTTACGATGAATGATTGTTTTGAACAATTTATCTCCAAAATAGCTTTTAATCTCATCCGCAACTTGCTTGGATAAATTTAATCGGCTATCAAACATCGTCAGCAATACACCTTCAATTTTCAGTTTCTTATTCAAATTGCGCTGGACCAGCCTTATGGTATTTAAAAGCTGCCCGAGGCCTTCCAATGCATAATATTCAGTTTGAATGGGAATAATAATGGATTTGGCAGTTGTTAAGGCATTTACAGTTAAAAGCCCTAATGAAGGTGGGCAATCAATCAAAATAAAATTGTACTTCCGTTTTAAAGATTCCAGCGCCTGCTGCAATTGAAATTCCCGAGCCATAATACTCACGAGTTCAACTTCCGCTCCAACAAGGTCGCCGTTTGCAGTAATAATATCTAAATGATTAAAATTTGTATTGATAATTGCGTCTTTGATTGCTGTACCGCGAATAAGAACATCATAAATCGTTTTAACTTCTTTGCCGTTAATTAAACCGGACAAGCCCGTCGTGGCATTGGCCTGGGGATCCAGATCGATCAGTAGGGTTTTTTCTTCCGAAACAGCAAGGCTGACAGCAATGTTTACCGCTGAAGTCGTTTTACCGACGCCGCCTTTCTGGTTGGTTAGAGCAATGATGCGAGTCATGGTGCTGGTTTTATGGTATTATAGACATAAAATAAACCGCAGAATTTAGGGGACGTCTTCAGGTGAAACAAGAGAGGTGATGAATCAATTGATGATGTTGTTAAATTCAGAACCTGTTTACTATGAATTATTTATGAAAGCTATTTGCAAATCAAAACCTGAAACTGGTCTAAAGCTTAAGGTTATGTCCAAGCCTGAAGCAGGAACAAATGAAGTTCTGATTAAAATTTCCAAAACGGCTATTTGCGGTACTGACCTGCATATTTATCATTGGGATGAATGGTCACAAAGTATTATTAATCCGCCATTAGTTATTGGTCATGAGTTCGTCGGTATTGTTGAGGATATTGGTCCGGGTGTAACTCATTATAAAGCGGGTGATGTTGTATCCGGCGAAGGGCATATTACCTGTGGTTACTGCAGAAATTGCCGTGCCGGGCTACGTCATTTATGCAATGAGACCATTGGTATTGGCATTCATCGGGACGGCGCTTTTGCAGAATACATGATACTTCCGGAAGGGAATGTTTGGCCCGTCCACGAAGACATTGATACGGATGTGGCTTCTTTTTTCGATCCTCTTGGAAATGCTGTCCATTGCGCGTTGAGTTTTGATATGGTAGCTGAAGATGTAATCATTACCGGTGCCGGACCCATCGGCTGCATGGCAGCCGCTATCTGTAAACAAATCGGCGCCCGGAATGTGGTTGTGACGGATGTAAATGATTATCGCCTGGAACTGGCAGGTAAAATGGGCGCTGATCGGGTGGTAAATGTCAGCAAAGAAAAGATTGAGGACTGTTTTAGCAAGTTGAAAATTTCCAATGGTTTTGATATTGGGCTGGAAATGTCCGGAAACCCTAAGGCTCTGCAGGATATGATCCACACCATGTATCATGGCGGTAAAATTGCTTTACTGGGCATATTGCCCAACGATACGCACATCAATTGGGATGAAATCATTTTTAAGGGTCTGCAAATAAAAGGCATTTACGGCCGGGAAATGTTTGAAACGTGGTATAAAATGACCCAGCTCATCCGTGGCGGATTGGATGTATCCCCTGTAATCACACATAAATTTGATGCCGATGATTTTCAAAGTGCATTTGATGTACTTGAATCCGGACAATGCGGCAAGGTGATTTTAGAATGGGGAGAAAAATAGAATGGATGATTGCTCAATCTACCAATCGGTAAATCAATCCCGCCCTTGAAGGTCATAGGCTCACGAATCATGAAAATATGAATAATTCAAAACAGATCTTTAAAGATACGTTAAGCCAAATCGAATCCGAGGGCTTATATAAAAAAGAACGCACCATAACCACTCCTCAAGGTGTGACTATACATACAAAAGAAGGTGGTGAAGTTCTCAATTTCTGTGCTAATAACTATTTAGGTTTATCCAATCATCCGGAAATAAAAGCTGTCGCTCAAAAGGCTTTGGAAGAGCATGGGTTTGGCATGGCTTCCGTACGTTTCATTTGCGGGACACAAGATATCCACAAAGAATTGGAACAGAAGATTTCTGATTTTTTTGGTACGGATGATACTATCTTATATACTTCATGTTTTGATGCTAATGGTGGCTTGTTTGAAACATTATTAGGACCCGCAGATGCCATCATTTCTGATGCGTTGAACCATGCTTCCATAATAGATGGTGTGCGACTTTGCAAGGCACAGCGCTATCGTTATGCCAACAGTGACATGGCAGACCTTGAAACAAAACTCCAAGAAGCCCAAAATACCCGCTTGCGTATGATCACCACGGATGGTGTTTTTTCCATGGATGGTTTTGTGGCAAAATTGGACGAGATTACTACTCTTGCAGAAAAATATGATGCTCTAGTCATGGTGGATGATTCCCACGCCACTGGATTTGTTGGTAAGACCGGACGCGGTTCGGCAGAGTATCATAATGTGATGGACAAGGTGGATGTATGGACCTCCACTTTAGGCAAAGCTTTGGGTGGCGCGTCTGGCGGTTTTACCACAGGCTACCAGGAAATTATTGATATGCTGCGCCAGCGCTCCCGGCCTTACCTTTTTTCCAATACGTTAGCTCCAGCAATTGTTGCTGCCGGGATTAAGGTATTTGATATGCTTTCAGCCACCACTGAACTCCGCGACAAACTTGAAGAAAACACTCTCTACTTCCGGAAGAAAATGAGCGCTGCTGGATTTGATATTAAAGAAGGGAATCATCCCATTGTCCCCGTTATGCTTTACGAAGCCAACCTTGCGCAAAAGATGGCGGCTGCATTATTAGAAGAAGGTATCTATGTGATAGGCTTTTTCTACCCTGTAGTCCCCAAAGGTGAAGCTCGTATCCGGGTCCAGATCTCCGCAGGCATGGAAAAAGATCATCTTGAACAAGCTGTTGAAGCCTTCGCCAAAGTAGGTAGAGCATTAAACGTGCTTTCTTGACCATAATATTATAAATATATTTTGAAAGTTCTTTAGTTAGGTCGGTATATTCCCGAGCTTTTTTTGCAACCAAAAATTTTATTTAATCCATGAAGAGAAAATTAACACCGCGATATATCATTATTACTTTGGTGCTGGTCTGGGCTGTTTATGCCATTTGGCCGACGGTAAAATATCAAAATCTTTCTGAGGATGAGATCGAAACCATGCGGGATGAAGGTACTCTGCAGGACTTGGAAAGCAAGATTATTAAACAGGGATTGGATTTAAAAGGTGGTATTTATATTGTTCTTGAAGTTGATATCCCAACATTGGTGAGCAATCTGGCTATCAATAAGGATAAACGTTTTGAACAGGCGCTGGCAAATGTCAGCACAAAAATTGATGTTGAATCACAACTGGATTTTTTCCAAGTTTTTCAGGAAGAAATTGATGCAGCTGGCTTACGCATTCACCGTTATTTTGATGTGGATTTTGGCGGCAGTCTTGAAGAAATCATTGCTAGTCTCAGGGATCAGGCTGATGATGCTATTAACCGTGTACTCGAAATCCTCCAGAATCGCGTAGACCAGTTTGGCGTCTCAGAACCTACCATCCAGAAACAGGGCAATCGCAGGATTATCGTTGAATTAGCAGGCATCCAGGACTCAGAAAGAGCCCGCGATTTACTGCAAAGCACAGCGCTACTGGAATTTGTTCTGATCAAATCTCCTGAACTTACTAATGACATGTTGCTGCGCATTGATAAAGTAATCAAAGGCAGTGAAGAATTGGCGGACTTCACTCAAACGGATGAAAAAGAATATATTATAGACACTCCGGCTCCCATCAGCGAAGATAAAACGATTTCAGTCAGTGATCTATTTGGCGAACAAGCTGCTCAAGCTGCAGCGGACACGTCTGATACAGCTATCGTTGTTGATCAAAACCTTGTGGAAAATAGGCCTTTCTCTTCCCTGTTAAGAGCGCTGGGAAATGATATAGGTGTCCCGGAGAAAAATTTATATATCATCAAGAAGATTCTGGCTATGGATGATGTTCAGGATAAGTTGAATGCTGCCAATGGCCAATTTCTTATGAGCGATGCTCCTGAATCATTTACAAGTATCGATGGGCTTCAGGAAAAAATGTACCGCATGTTCTATTTGGAAGGTGAATCAGAACTCACCGGGGGAGTTGTAGAAAAAGCCAGTGCCACAATCGGCGGCACAGGTAGTTCGGCTTCGGGGCAATCCATTGTTTTACTCGATATGAATTCAGAAGGTGCCCGGACATGGTCGAGGGTAACCGGTGGCAATATCGGACGCAGAGTGGCCATTGTTCTTGATAAAAAAGTGCATATGGCACCAGTGATCCGTAGCAAGATATCTGATGGCGGAACCATGATCGAGGGTTTTGCAAATTTGGATGAAGCCAAGGATATCGCTATTGTACTACGTGCTGGTGCCTTGCCGGCTCCGGTAAACATTATTGAAGAACGCGTGGTGGGCCCTTCACTGGGCGCAGATTCAGTGGCTAAAGGCACACAATCTGTATTAATTGGACT
>CATMBH010000096.1:0-5695 GCA_950063985.1 uncultured Fidelibacterota bacterium | reverse complement strand
TTTGATTGGGAGACAGACATGGCCACTTGTGATATAATACCAGCCCTGAATGGCAATTTACCGGAAGATATTCGGATAAACGATTGTGCCGTTGTCTCCGGCGTTTTCCATGCTAGGTTTTCAGCCGTTAAACGGCAGTATGTATATCACTGCCGGACCGATGAATACATTTTGGACCGCAATACAATCTGGCAGACAGGCCCGCTTGATTTAAATCGTCTCAATGAGCTGGCGGATAAAATAGTTGGGGAACATAATTTCACTTCATTTTCAAAATTCAATCCTGAAATAGAAAACCGTGTCTGCAACATTTATTTATCTGAATGGTCGAATGAAAGTGGAATCGTAAATTACAGGGTAGCGGCAAATCGGTTTTTACACCACATGGTGCGCTACCTCGTTGGGACGATGGTTGAAGTTACGCGTAAAAAAATGACCAAATTAGAATTTGAAGAAATATTAAATAATCCTCAGAAAAATGTACATATTTACAAAGCACCAGCCCAGGGACTGTTTTTAGAAAAAGTTGAGTATGATGGTGCGGATATATTTTAGCATTATTATAACTGTGTCCATGTTATGTGGTCAGTGGGAGGTCGAAGCTTCCCGACATACTGCTATAACACGAGCCATCGAATCTGTGGAACCTGCCGTTGCATCCATCAGTGTTGTGCAGATACAAGATGTTTATAATCCTTTCACCCGCGACCCCTTCTTTGATTTTTTCTTCCCTGAACGCAGTCGGAAAAGGGAAGTCCATAGTTCAGGTTCCGGTGTTGTCATCAGTCCTGATGGTTATGTTTTAACCAATTATCACGTCATCGAAAATGCCACGGAAGTGATAGTTACACTGCCCGGAGGTGAGGAATTTGAAGCAGAGATTATTGGTACAGATTATATTACTGATCTGGCCCTGTTAAAATTGAATGGTAGAAACTTTCCGTATGCAACTTTAGGTGATTCCTACGATCTGATTATTGGTGAATGGGTCATTGCCCTGGGAAATCCATTTGGACTTTTTGATATCAGCAAACAGCCCACAGCCACGGCAGGGATCATTAGTGCTGTGGATATGGATTTCGGTCCTCAAAAAGGCCGGGTATACAAGGACATGATCCAAACTGACGCAGCCATCAACCGCGGAAACAGCGGCGGACCATTGGTGAACAGCATGGGGGAAGTGATCGGCATAAATACATTTATTTATACTGCCTCTCAATTTACTGAAGGAAGTATTGGTATCGGATTCGCCATTCCCATCAATTTGGCAAAAGATATTGCTGAAGAATTAAAAGTTTCGGGGAAAGTAGACAGAAGTTTTTCCACGGGACTGGCTGTTGAACGACTGACTGCTGAAGTTGCAGAATATCTGAACGTACCATTCACAAAAGGCGTTATTGTAGTGGAAGTGGAAGCAGGCAGCAATGCTGAAAAAGCAGGAGTAGAGATCGGTGATATTATTTCAGCTGTCAATGGACAGAAGATCAGCAGTTCACGGGAAATTTTAAAGATCATTAAAGAAAGTGACCTGCGTTCCGGAAACCGCATTAAGCTTACGCTCTATAGAGACGGCAAAACATTGACAAAGTATATAATCCTGGCGAGAGTACAATAATGCTGGCTCCTGAAGGAAGAAAAATACTGGTAGGGCTCATGGTCGTTACCTTTGTTTGCGGTGTCACGGGGTATGGCTATGAAATGTCATACCTGAAAGTGTTCTACTATATTTTCGGGTTGCTATTCGTTTTCAGCCTCAATTTTTTCCGTGATCCAAAACGCATAACACCTACAGGTGAAAATCTCCTCATTGCACCAGCCGATGGTAAAGTTGTGTTAGTCAAAAATGTAGATGATGATGTAGTGGGTAAAGCGAAACAGGTATCCATATTTTTAAATGTTTTCAATGTTCATTCCAATAAAATGCCTATTGGCGGAATCGTGGAAAGTGTAGACTATAAAAAAGGTGAATTCAAAGCTGCTTTTAATCATAGTGCCAGTGATGTGAATGAACAAGCGATTGTTGTATTATCCCGCGGTAACCAAAAAATCAAGATTAAGCAGATTGCCGGAATCATTGCTCGACGTATTCATTGTTATGCAAAGGTAGGTTCATCAGTTAAAACGGGCGAACGTTTTGGTTTTATAATGTTTGGCTCTCGTACCGATCTCATCGTACCTTTCAATTCTGTAGTCAATATTAAGGTTGGTAACAAAGTAACGGGAGGCATGACCATTATTGGTCATTTCTCCCCTTGAATATGAAGCAAAAAGGTAAAAAGCGTCGATTCATTCCCAATCTCATCACTGTGATAAACATGTTTCTGGGGTTCATGGGTATTGTTATGATGATCAAAGGTGACCCCATACGCGGCGGCTGGCTGATCCTGTTTGCCGGTTTATGTGATGCAGCCGATGGTAAACTGGCCCGGATGCTGGGTATTCCCACCAAATTTGGCGTGGAATTCGATTCCTTTGCGGATACAGTATCATTTTGCGCCGCACCATCATTATTGGTCTATACTGTTTATGTAGAAGGACTTCCACTATTGTTTGGCGGTTTGATCGCTTTTACGCCATTATTATTTGGGACGATTCGACTGGCACGATTCAATATTATGCAGGAAGATGATCCAAAATCATTTTTCACTGGTCTCCCCACACCAATCAATGCAATCATTATTGTCAGCTATATGTTATTCAACCATCAGGTTTTTGGTGAAATGGGTGATCCGCGCATTGCACTGCCTATGATCGTAACGTTAGGTTTTATGATGGTAAGTCCTGTACGTTTTGCAAAATTTCCACTTTTATCTTTTAAAAAGGGCAAGTCAAATACACTGCAGCTCATCGGCGTGGTTTTGCTTATAACCAGCGCCATCTTATGGAAAGGGATTGTGCTATTTCCTATCATGTCATTTTATGTTCTGTGGAGTACCGTCAAGTGGATGATCGACCACAACCGCTTTGAAGAAGAAGTCAACATTCAAAAATAATGGCTAAACGTTCAATAGCACTCATTACAATTACATTGTTTGTAGGCGCCATGGCAGGTACGTTAACAGGGGAGTTATTAGGATTGATCCTTCCTGAAGGCGTTGTAAAAGATTTTTTCCTGACGAGTGTATCCTTTGACCTTGGCAGCTTGGCAGGGCATGAAAATGGTGTAATCGTATTAGATATGATTATGTTTACAATACAATTCGGGCTATCCATTAAAATGAATTTCACCAGCATAATCGGTTTGGCCGGTGCATACTACTTCCTGCGATATTTAAGATGAGTGTTGTAAATTTCAGGGATAAAATTTTATAAAACGGAGATTTTTATGGAGTACACATTAATTCAAGCAGCCTTTGGTTATTGGGAATTACTGCTTATCCTTTTGGTTGTTTTATTACTATTCGGCGCCAAGAAACTGCCGGAATTGGCTCGTTCATTGGGTAAGGCTTCGAAGGAATTCAAGGCCGGCGCCGATGAAGTGAAGCGGGAAATTGAAGATGCCGCTTCTTCAGTAGAAGATGATAACGAAAACTAGTAATTAAATTCTTATTACGGGCATTCGTCCGTTATTTCACGATTAGAAACAATTCTTATCCACTTGCGTATAGAATTTCATATCGGTATGCGTAACAAGGTATAATGATATTTTTTGAACATCCATGGATTCTATTGGGATTACTCATTATCCCAGCTTATTTCATTTGGCAAAAACGACAAGGCTGGAAACATGAAGGCACCATGCGTATTGCATCATTACAGTTGATCCCGGATGCATTTCGCAAGCGGGGAAATGCCAAAATTCTATTTATTAATATTCTTAAGGTTATAACTGTATCTTTAATAATAATTGCTCTTGCACGACCAAGAATTTTAGAAAGTATCCAGGAAAAAAATGTGCAGGTTGTAGATATGATTATGGTGCTGGATATATCCAGTTCCATGCTGGCGGAGGACTTTAATCCCAATCGCTTGGAAGCAGTAAAGCGCACCGCTAATACCTTCATCCAGAACAGGGAACAGGACCGTATCGGACTCTTGGTCTTTGCCGGGGAATCTTTCATTCAATGTCCCCTGACGGTGGATAAGAATGTATTACAGAATCTGCTTAAAGATGTACGCATTGCCGACAGGGAAGTTGACGGCACTGCCATTGGTATGGCGATTGCCAATGCGACCAATCGCTTACGCTTCAGTGATGCCAAGAGCAAGGTTATGATTCTCCTATCCGACGGCAGCAATAATGCCGGGGAATTGGATCCGCTTACAGCTGCAGATTTGGCCAGCCAGTTTGATATTCGTATCTATACCATCGGTGCCGGAACAAACCAGTCCGTGTCTTTTATTCCCAATAGAGGTTATATCCGTAATGAGATCGATGAGAAAACGTTGAGAGCCATTGCCGATCGCACCGGGGGGAAATATTTCCGTGCCACCGATGAGAATATGCTGGTGAATATTTATGATGAAATTGATGAATTGGAAAAAACCGAGATCCAGGTGAAGGAATATACCCAATACAAAGAGCTTTTCGGCTGGCTCCTCATTCCCGCTTTGATGCTGGGATTGTGTTATGAAACACTAGACCGATCGGTTTTTCGGAGACGAACGTGATTCATTTTCGTTTTCCATTCATTCTATTGCTTTATGTTCCACTCTTGCTCATGTGGCTAACGTGGACTGTCCGACAAAGAAAAAACAACTCACTGTTCAGCCAAATTGACGGCGCTCTCGAGGAGAATCTATTTCAGCGGGTGGATTTTAGTCGAATTCGCTGGCAAAAGCGTTTAGGTGTGGTTGGGCTAATGTTACTTGTGTTTGCCGCTTCCGGACCCCAGATCGGCACCCGTTTGGCCCCTGTGGAACGGAAAGGTGTCGATCTTGTCTTTGCCATTGATGTATCCCAAAGCATGGACGCAGAAGATGTGAAACCCAATCGACTGGAAAAAGCCAAGTTTGAGATCAGCCAAATGATCCGTAAGCTGAAAGGCGACCGAGTGGCGTTGGTGGTCTTTGCCGGCTCCAGTCATCTCTATTTACCTCTAACCACCGATTATGAAGCGGCCCAATTATTTTTGGACGGAATTGATACAAAATTAATCCCAACTCAAGGCACGGACTTGAGCACGGCTATTAAAACAGGATTGTCAGCATTTACCGAGGAGAGCGAGCATTATAAAGTTTTTGTTCTGGTGACGGACGGTGAGGACCACGAAGGAACGGCTATCAGTTTAGCGGAAACGGCCAGCAGCCAAGGTATGATTATCCATACTGTCGGTGTGGGTACTGAAACCGGCTCGCTGATTCCCCTCATCGAAAAGGATGGTTCCCGGGAATATAAGCGGGACCGCCAGGGAATTCTCGTTACGTCTGTTTTGAACGAAGGCTTGCTCCGGGATATTGCCCGCGCCGGTGATGGCGTATTTGTCCGTTTTGACAACCGTGCTGCCAGTCATCGGGAAATCATGAATGCCATAGATACCATGGAAAAGCGGACCATCCAGTCTCATGTCTATGCTGAATTCGAAGACCGCTACCAGTCCTTTGCTTTTTTATCTTTTCTGCTTTTATGAAGAAGGGTTTTTTGATCTTCGTAATGTTTATCTATAACTTCTTCTACAGCAACAGTGCATGCCATTGCTGCTTCTGTGCTAATCGAAGCGGTAGTAGCTCCTAGTACAAAACCACCGATGTCCCA
>CATMBH010000095.1:0-5774 GCA_950063985.1 uncultured Fidelibacterota bacterium | reverse complement strand
GGGATTTGGATAAACAGCACTGATACTGGCATTTTCAACAAAAATATTTGCTTCATTTTTTACACTAATCACTTCCGGATTTCGAAAAAGGAAAAATACCCATTTGGCTACAGTTAAATCCGTCATTCCCACTGTAGGAGGATAAAAATATGCACGTATTAGTGTTTGATTAGGATTTTCTGTTAACTGATGGACTAACGTTAATTTCCGAATATGTTCATAAGCTTGTTGTGCATAGTATATTAATGAATCATCATTAGTAGAATTCCCATTCTCATTCCAATACTCGATGGGAATATCATTTGAATTTTCTGTTTCTACAAAAAATGAATCTGCCGGGAAAAAACTGTGGGGAAAATAGATTTGCCCCTGTCCCATCCAAATAATGGTTGCATAGAAAACAGTATCTCCCGTTTCAGAGTAATTGAATTGTATCCACCCAAAATCTCCAGGGGACTGATAAAAAATATCAAAAGGAAAACCTGAATTATCACAAGGAATACAAATCGGAAAATTCAGAGTCGTTCCCTCTTCAAATTCACCGGTTAGATAATCGCTAATTAAAATGCCAAAAGATGCAGAATCATCGGGCAGATCAAAATTGATCTGTGGTAAAGCAACAGAAATAAAAATGTTAAAGGTTAATAACCATTCAACTAATTGTTTCATCATAAATCTTCAAGTTGATAAAAGTTACAACCAAATACCTCCCCCCAATAAAATTTTTAAACAAAAAACCCCTTTCCATCTACACTTTGTTACGATGGATAAACGGGGCTTTTATTATTGATAATTGATTTTTTATCTATATGTTTTTAAAAGTGTATACCCATGATCATTCTTATTTTGAAGGGATCTACACCCTCAGATACATTGGTGATTGCAATAGCGGTTCCAAATGCAATCCACAAACCATCCCTTCCGTGTGAGATAACTGGTCCCAAGTATTGATGTTCACGATCCCCACGGAATTCCAGTCCAACTGATAAAAGCGAATTTAGACGCTTACTCAGTCCAGCATTATATTTCCACATTGTTTCCGTTTCACCATCATACATCACGATTTCAAAAACAGGATTAACGGCTGCATTCACTGAACCAAAATCGCGGGCCAATATTAATTTTCCTTCATAGACATGTTTAGAGAAATCCGTATTGCCTTTATATTCAAAATAGAGCAGCGGATCCACTAAATACTGACCTTTTTCACCAATACGATAACGCATGCGTATTTTATAGCCATCATATTGGAACGCTTTGCCGGGACTTTGACTGAAATCCTGGTAAATGCCAACGTCAAAACGTTCATTCATCCCTATTTCCAGTTCCAGATTATGAACCACTTTAACAGCATCCTTGGTTTGCATACGATCTTTCCCTTGGAACGTCAAATAGTGTTCTAGTTCTGCCTTGCCGGGTTCCATCGTAATGTATTCATAGGTCCATACATATCTCCTGTTATCAGCATTAACAACACTGATCAACAAGATAGTTAATAGTAAAATATTCGCTTTTTTATTTTTCATGAAATTAGAATCTAATAATGAAGTAGTAATATTGAGACTGATTCTCAATAACAATAATAATGCATTTATTATATTTAAAGCAAGTTCATATACAAAATTTTCTTGTTGAAATGATGAATAAATTATAAACTCGACTGACCAGTCGGTTTAGTTTATGAACGAATCAAAGCAACTACAACGTAAAGCACAGATCCTTGACGCTGCATTGGCAGTCATTGTCCAAAAGGGCTACGAAAATAGCCGCATGGATGATATTGTGGCTTCATCCAAAATGAGTAAAGGCGCAATCTACTGGTACTATAAATCAAAGAAAGAAATCTACCTCTCCCTGGTCAATCATTGGGTACATAATTACAGCGCTGTATTAAATCATATTGTGGATACCGATCGTTCTGCGTCCGATCAACTACGTTCACTTTTTCAGTACTTTACCGTTCAATATGAAAAAGATCCTGTTGTTTTCAAAGCATTGTTAGAATTCTGGTCCATGGCCGGACGTGATCCGGAGTTCAATGACAAACTCCAAAAAGTATATAGTGAATTTGTAAACCTCATTTCAACCATCATTCAGCAAGGTATGGATAACGGTGAATTCAAAAACCTGGATGTAGATATCACAGCAATGTCCATCATGGTCAATATTGAAGGTATTATGTGGTTCACCCTTTTCAAATTAAAAAACACCAGTGCCCGGAAATACATTCAGACCATTTCTGATTTCATTCTTTCCGGGTTGATTAAAAAATAGGATATATAATGAGCAGAGAAACTTTAGAACTAAATACAGGCGGGCAATTTCTCGTGCAACCCATTGGCTCCCACCCTGTCTTCAGTAGAGAATCCTTCACTGAGGAACACCGGGAAATCGAAAAAATGGTCATTGATTTCGCCAAAAAACGCATTTATCCCAATGTATTGAATATTGACAAGTTCAATAAGGAACTGACCCTCAGATTAATGAAAGAGATCGGTGAACTCGGGCTTTTGGGTGCAGATATTCCAGAAGAATACGGTGGTATGAACCTGGATAAAATAACCTCTGCCATTGTAATGGAAGGATTATGCCGGGGCGGTTCAGCCTCTTTTGGAGTAACCTCCAGTGTACAAACATCCATCGGCAGCATGGGTATTGTCTGGTTCGGTACCAAAGAACAAAAAGAAAAATTTCTTCCGGATCTGGTTACTGGCGAAAAAATAGCTTCCTATGCCCTGACCGAACCATCAGCAGGCTCCGATGCCACATCAGGAAAAACAACTGCCATACTCTCGGAAGATGGGAAATATTATATTTTAAATGGTGAAAAGATTTTTATTACGAATGGCGGCTGGTCAGATGTATTCACTGTATTGGTGCAGGTGGATGGTGACAAATTCTCCGGTATACTTGTAGAAAAAGGAACAGAAGGATTTGAGATCGGCGCTGAAGAAAAGAAAATGGGTATGAAGGGTTCTTCCACCACTTCACTCAAATTCACAGATTGCAAAGTACCAGTTGAAAATCTTTTGTATGAGGTTGGTAAAGGTACTGATATTGCCTTTAACGCCTTGAATATCGGCCGCTATAAATTGGCAGCATCCTGTTTAGGCGGAGCAAAGACATGCATCGAAGAAACAATCAAATATATTAACGAGCGCCGGCAATTCGGGCAAGCGATCGCCAATTTTGATGCCATTAGGGGTAAAGTCGCTGATATGACCATTCGTATCTACTGTTGTGACAGCATGACCTATCGGACCATTGGTCTGATCCAAAATGCTATCGATGAATTGGATCCCGCCGCTGAAGACTATTATATCCAAATGGGCAAGGCTATGGGAAAATACGCTATAGAAGTGTCCATGGCCAAAATCTACGGCAGCGATACCAGTGATGAGATCATTGATACTGGATTGCAATGTTTCGGCGGTTACGGTTTTATTGAAGAATACCCTATGGCCATGGCCTATCGCGATGACCGTATCAATAGCATTTGGGAAGGAACCAACGAGATCAATCGCATGATCATTACTGGGTTCTTGATGAAAAAAGCGCTCATGGATGAATTAGATGTTCGCGCTGCCTTGGATGGTCTAGACGATTTCTTGAATGACCCAGAAAATTCTTTTGCTCTGAACAGTTTACAGGATGAAGCCAGAGCCATAGAAGCTGGCAAACGACTAGCACTGCTCATATTCAATGAAGCTATTTGTGAATTTGGCCAGGACTTAAAACACCTGCAGCAACTGGGAGATCTGTTAGCTGATGCGTTTACTCTTTTGTATGCCGGGGAAGCAACAATATGCAGGGTCAACAATGCCACAGCAGGAAACGGGCAATCGCTGATACCACCCATGATCGCCCAAGTAAATACCATTGAAGCCTGTCAGGAGATAATAACAAAATTACAAACTGCAATACGGTATTTATTTCCATCTGGAGCTACAGTTGATCTGGTTGAAAAAATTAAAAAATTAGAATCCGCCATGAATCTTGATACTGATACGATTTCTTTGAAACAGGAGATTGCTCATTTCATGGTTAAACAAACTTCATACCCTTTTTAGGAGATTATTATGTCTAAATCTGTCATTATTGATGCAGTCCGTTCGCCTATTGGAGTAAAGAACGGCAGTATGATCGGCATCCGCCCAGATGACCTGACAGCACAGGTCGTACAGGGTTTGCTTGATCGCAACCAGGAAATTGCGTTTGAACAAATCGAAGATCTTTCATTGGGCTGTGCCTTTCCGGAAGGCCCCCAAGGCATGCTCATGGGCCGCGGTGTGGTAGTTCTGGCTGGATTACCTCACACTACAACTGCCAATACAGTGAATCGCTTTTGCGGATCCAGTATGGATGCACTGCATCAGATCAGCACACGCATTGAATGCGGTGATATAACTGTAGGTATTGCTGCCGGTGTGGAAGATATGTTTTCTATTCCTAATGGTGGATTTGCTCCAGATCTCAATCCTTTACTTGCTGAGCAAGAATATTATATCAGCATGGGCGAAACCGCTGAAAATTTGGCAAAGGAAGGAAATATTTCCCGAGAGGATCAGGAAGCGTTCACCATATCCTCCCATGAAAAAGCATTAAAGGCAGCAACAGCTGGTAAGTTTGACAATGAATTGATCCCAATCGACTTCTATGGGGAATTGACCATTGAAAAAGATGAAGGTCCCCGAGAACCTGATGCTGAAAAAATAAAGAGCCTGCCACCAGCATTTATTGAAAATGGAACTGTTACAGCAGCCACAAGCAGTCCTTTTTCAATAGGCGCTGCAGCTGTATTACTCACGTCTGAAGGATTTGCCAAAGAACATAATTTGAATATCCGCGCATCTGTGGTGAGCAGAGCTGTCGCCGGCGTTGAATGGGAACGCATGGGTGTGGGACCCTTACCTGCTACTGAAAAAGCCCTGGCGAAAGCAGGCTTGAAGCTTGATGATATTGACACTATTGAATTAAATGAGGCATTTGCTGCTCAAGCGCTTTTTGTTATTCGTGAAGGCGGTTGGGATATGAATAAAATCAACCTGAACGGCGGTGCTGTTGCCTTAGGCCACCCTCTCGGTTCATCCGGAGCACGTATTATTACGACACTGATCAATGTGATGGAACAGAATGATACTCATAGGGGCCTGGCCACCATGTGCATTGGAACCGGCCAGGGAATTGCTACAATTATTGAAAGATAAATTGTTATGAAAATCAAAGAACCATTCAGCGCTATATCCCATGCAGTCGGTGCAGTTTTTGCAATCCTGGCTTTGATCCTGTTGATTTACGAATCTTTCGATCCCATCAAGCCCTGGCATATTGCTTCATTTTCTGTTTTCGGCTCCGGGATGTTCCTCTTATACACAGCCAGCGCTATATACCACTGGCTTCCGGTATCACCGAAATATGTAGAAAAGCTGCGGACTTTAGACCATGCCATGATCCATGTCCTGATCGCTGCAACGTATACACCCGTATGCCTGATTCCTTTACGGGGAGTTTGGGGCTGGAGCTTGTTCGGTGTTATCTGGGGACTGACTATATTTGGAATCCTGCTTAAAATTTTCTGGAAAAATCTCCCCAATTGGTTTTCACTTACATTTTATATTTTTATGGGCTGGCTTTCTGTGATTGCCATTTGGCCTATGATACAGATTTTGCAAGTGGGTGCTCTGGTCTGGATTTTTGTGGGCGGATTTTTCTATACGGTTGGTGCCATTATACATGGAATCAATAAACCGAATCCGATTCCCAATGTTTTTGGC
>CATMBH010000094.1:0-5801 GCA_950063985.1 uncultured Fidelibacterota bacterium | reverse complement strand
AAAAGAGCTAAATTTCTTTTTTAAAAAAAAAATATTCAAAAACAATATATAATTATTTCGCAAGATGACAGTGGTGTCCGCCAGCACAATATATCGCGTCAACGTTTATTCACATTCGCATCCATGGCAGTCATTGTATTGGCAGCTGTTTTCTTTTTCAGCGCTGATTCATTGACCAATATTCTTTATAAATCAAAGCTGGCAAAGATTAAACAAAATTATTCCATGCTATCAACGACCCTTGAAGAACTTCAAGGTGAAGTGGCTGCGATGTCTGGTAATATGGAATCCATTGAAGAAAAAGATAAAGCAATACGTACCTATGCAGATATGCCCCAGATCGATAAGGATATTCGCAAACTGGGTATTGGTGGTGTTCGCCATGCAGAAAAACCCAGGGTTGATGATGTGCTGACTAACCGCATTAAATCTCTAGAAATGGATGTGCAAACATTATCCAGAAAGGTGAAACTGGAATTATCCAGTTACAGCGATATTTACAACAAAGTTACGAAAGATGTAAAAATGATGCACGCCATACCCTCTATCCGGCCCATTGCAGGCGGATATCTGAATTCCACTTTTGGATACCGCAAAGATCCAATTAACCGCAAAGTTCGTTTTCATTATGGCCAGGACATTACTATCAATTCAGGTGAAGTTGTATTAGCTCCCGCTGATGGGACTGTTAAGGAAGCCCGTTATCGCGGCGGCTATGGCAATGTCGTCAAGATCGACCATGGTTACGGCTACACCACACTATTCGGCCACCTTTCAACTTTCAATGTGAAAAAGGGCCAGAAGGTCAAACGTGGCAATATTATTGGTAAATCTGGAAACTCTGGCCGTTCCACTGCTCCGCATCTGCATTATGAAGTCCATCATTATGGCACGCCGCAGAATCCGCTGGATTATTTTTTCAGTGGCTATCTGCAATAAGCTGAACCTTATTCAAACTTCAGTTTTTTATTCCTATGCATAGATCTTACTTCATCGAAACCTATGGCTGTCAGATGAATGTTGCTGATTCTGAATTAGTTGAAGGATTACTGCAAAAAGAGGGCTACCAACCGGCCAGCGATATCAAAAGTGCTGATGCTATTTTTGTAAACACCTGTGCCATCCGAGAGCACGCGGAAGAAAAAGTGCATTCACAGCTGGGCAGATACAATCTCATCAAAAAACTAAAGCCCGCTACAATCATTGGAGTTCTGGGCTGCATGGCACAAAATTTGAAGGATGAAATTCTGGAAAGTAAACCTTACGTGGATATTGTTCTGGGTCCAGATTCATACCGTAAACTGCCAGAGATCCTGAATCGAAAAGTTGAGAATTCTGAAAGTGTTGTAGATACAAAACTATCCCGGTATGAAGTATATGATGATCTTTTCCCCAGCCGCAATGAAGGTATCAATGCCTGGATCTCCATCATGCGCGGTTGTGATAAGTTTTGCACGTTTTGTATTGTACCTTTTACCAGAGGCCGTGAGCGGAGCAGAAGCATCGCCAGCATTGTTGCTGAAACAGAAAAAGCTGTTGCAGATGGATTTGTAGAAATTACTTTGCTTGGCCAGAATGTGAATTCATACAAGCATGAGCATGAAGGTTTTTCGGAATTATTGGAAGCAGTTGCGTACGTAAAAGGTGTAAAAAGAATTCGTTATACATCACCTCATCCGCAAGACATCAATACGAAACTGCTGGAAGTTATGGCTGCTCATGACAATATTTGCAATTATATCCATCTTCCATTGCAGGCCGGTAATAATCGCATACTCAAGCGCATGAATCGAACCTATACCAAAGAACATTTTATGGGTTTAGCTGATTATATTCGCGACATGCTGCCCAATGTCGGCATCAGTACGGATATCATTGTTGGGTTTCCCGGTGAAACAAATACCGAGTTTGAAGAAACCCTCGACGTTATGGAAAAAGTAAAATTTGATTCCGCATTTACATTTAAATATTCCTCTCGTCCCGGGACCAAAGCTGCTGAATACAGTGATCATATTACTGAGGTAGAAAAACAAAAGCGTTTGCAGCGCGTCATTTCTTTACAGAAAAAACATACCCTGGAAAGAAATTTGGAAAGTGTTGGCAAGATCGAAGTAGTGCTTGTTGAAAAGGAAAGCAAAAAATCTTCAGCTTATTGGGCTGGTCGGACAGACTCCAACAAATGGGTGATTATTGAAAAAGGAAATACCAAAATAAAAGACTTCGTTCCTGCATTGATTACAGCTGCGAAAGGCGTTACTTTACATGGAGATTTGGTAACCCAAGAGGAAGCGCACGCTGTATGAAACTTGTAAAAATATTTATCACCCTGCTTGCCATTATTCTTGTTCTGCTTTTCCTGCTGCAGAATACTGATGTGGTTAACGTTAATCTGATATTTGTTCAATACGACGATGTGAAAGTTGCTTTTGTCATGATTGGTGCACTTTCTGTGGGATTATTTGTTGGCTTTAGTATTGCTGTAGCTAATATTCTTTCCTGCAAATCAGAAATACGTTCTTTGCGTACCAAAAACCGCAGTTTATCAGACGAATTAAATGATCTGCGTAATGTGGCTATTGATGAAGGGATCTACGACCTGGATGACGGAGACGAATAGGTTTGAATACACTGCTTTTGATAGCTGTCATCGTTTTGATAGCCGCCGGTATTGCTGCCGCGGTTTACTTTCGTCCTAAAAAACCTCGCCGCTTCGAATCACTTTACACTGACGCATTAAATGCTATTGTCCGAGGTGATTCCAAAACAGCATTAAAACTTTTACGTGATGTTGTTAAACAAGACACGAATCACATTGATGCATATTTAAAGATGGGGGAAATTCTCCGGGAAGAAGGAAATTCTCAACAGGCAATTAAAATCCACCAATCATTAACAGTCCGACCAAATCTCGATGATTTTTTAAAGATTGATATCCACCGTTCACTGGCAATGGATTATTTAAGTGTTAATAATTTAATCAAATCGAAGCGGGAAGCTGAATTCATCCTAAAGATCGAAAAAAAGAATACCTGGGCATTGGAATTTTTATTGGGTATAGCTGAACGCGATCATGACTGGGTTCACGCTGCCAAATTAGCCAAGGATATTCAAAAAATAACTCAGCAGCAGGATCCCAGTAAACTGGCGCAATTTCAAGTATATGAAGGTTTGGATAAACTGAGTAAAAACGATCGTGAGGGTGCACAGAACTGTTTTCAAAAAGCATTGGTAATCGATTCCACTTTTGGCCAGGCACACCGCCGGCTGGGTGATTATTATGCTGAAGACAGGGATTTGATTAAAGCCATCGATTATTGGGAGCAATATGCATTATTGGATCCTGATAATGCTGGTTATGTTTTTTCAAAAATTGAAGCAGCGCTTTATGATTTAGGCAGGTATAGTGAAGTTGAAAAATTCTATAGGCGCATGCTTGATCAGAATCCTGGTAATCTCGATGCACTGGCACACATGGCCAATGTATTGGAAGAAAAAGGCGAACGCCAGCAAGCGTTGGATCTGGTAGATTCTGCCATGGAAAAATTTGACAATTCTGTTCATATACGTTTGATGAAATTGAAATTGAGTTTAACAGTCGCACCGCCCCATGAATTATCTCAACAAATAGATAAGATAATCGATTTTTTAACCGATGAAAAGGAAAGCAGCTAACTTTGAAGCTGTGGATATTTTGGCCGATTTTAATTTCGACTTTTCTTTCTGCGCAAACCTTTAATATATATTTCCAATTACTTGAAGAAGGACGGATCCAGGAAGTCAAAGATCAGCTTCCTGAACTCAAGTCAAAATATCCTTACGAACCGGCAATTTCATATCTGCAAGCTTTAATGGATGATGATGGTTATTCAGCAATCATTCAATTTCGGCAATTCATAGAAAAATTTCCTGATAGTGAGTATACTGATGACGCTGAAATGAAAATTGGTGAATATTTGTATTCCCGAGGACTTTATGGGCAAGCCAGCCAGCAGTTGAAGAAAATTACATTAAAGTATAAAAACAGTAACCATTTACAAAGATCAGTTGATTTATTGGTTTCAAGTTTCAAAGCAACCGGGGAAATAGACAGTGCAAAATATTATGTTTCCAAAATCAAAGCTCGCAATTCTGAATTGCAGGTGGATCATTATGGTTTTAATGTGCAGAGATTTGATGTAAAGCTGAAAAAGCTCACTAGCAAAGATGAAGGAAAAACCAAAGCATCCATCGCACAGGATTTGTCCCAACCGTGGGTTGTTCAATTAGGAGCTTTTGGAAAATATGATAATGCTAAACGGTTGAAGAATATGATCAAAAATGCAGGTTATCCCGTTGAGATAGTTGAAGTCATGTCAAATGGCAAGCGACTTCATGTTGTTCGGGTAGTCAGATTTAATTCAGAACATGAAGCTGGAAACGTCGGAAAAAAAATTAAAGCACAATATGGTGTAAATTATCGGGTACTGAAGCGCCCTAAATAGAATTGGTTCATTTTATTATATTTTAATGTAGTTAACGAATGATATTCCGTAATTTTATTAAAAGGTTTTTTATTTTATATTCTATTACTATTATGATAAGGTTTTGTTGAAATTAAGAGAAGTAAAACAGTTTTTTAACAACATTTTAAAACACAAACCAAAGGAAAATCATATGAAAATTATAAATAATTCTTATGGTCTAATTTTCAATATCCTTTTGACAGCTTTGGTATTGGTCTTAATCTACGCATGTCAACCCCCACCCCCAGAAATAGACCCGCGATCATTAGATCTTCATCCGCCAACTCAACCCACTAATCTGAAGGCAACCGCTTTCTCGATATCTCAAATCAATCTCTCATGGGAAGCAAGTTTTGATAGTGTAGGAGTTAAAGGCTATTATATCTACCGTAACGGAAAAAAACTCCCTAAAACTGCTGAAGGAACTAAATTCAGCGACACTGGACTCGAAACAGGTAAGAGCTATTCCTACACGGTTGAGGCCTACGATAATGGAATGCCAATTAATACTTCACTAATGAGTGAATCAGCGAGTGCTGCAACACAGAAAAATTCAAGAAAAGTAGTAGAAGATTGGTTTGAATATGCTCAAAAGAAAGAATGGAACAATATGGAGAGCATAGCTCGACAAGCATGGATATTTGACGGTGTTTTTTGTCCTTGGCTGTGTGCGAAGGAAATTGCTTGGCATTATAGATCAATAACAATTGATAGTTATATAATAACGACCATATCAGATAAAGGTGAAAAATTGCATAGATATCAGGTTATTGTAAAAACTCCTTCAGGTGATGAGACCATGCAGGTAAAAGTCTACAAGGAAACTGTATCAGGGAAAGTTAGTTGGGGTGTTGATCCAATTATTTAATGATCTTTAAAATGAATCTAGGTTAGTAGGACGCGCTGAATACTCTACACAAATAGATTAATTATAATAAACAACAAACCCCGCAGTAGCGGGGTTTGTTGTTTATTCCATATTTTTCTGCAATAATCCTTACATTCCATTGATGAAAAAACATATTCCAGTATTAGCCATGAATCGGTTATGGCTGTACATTTTGTACCCATGACTGGAGAGGCTGAACAGTAAAGATTAAGGCAGGATAAAGAGACATTTGGATTAAATTACAAGGTCTTTAATCGACTATAATAATTTTGGGAATGATTGGGCGGCTGGTGCCCCCCGCGGTCTTCAAAACCGCCGTCCCCGCCACAAACGGGGAGCTGGGTTCGATTCCCAGGCGTTCCCGCCATTTGAAAAAGTCGGTAAGTGCTAATATACTGGCATTTACCGAC
>CATMBH010000093.1:0-5810 GCA_950063985.1 uncultured Fidelibacterota bacterium | reverse complement strand
TTGGTTGAGATAAGTACTTGTGTTTCTTCTTCATCTTTTTCAGAATTTTATCTACTGTAGTTCTACTCTTTCCAATATTGAAACCATTCTTTCTTAAATGAGTATGAATCTTTGTATATCCCCAACCTAATTGATGAAGTTTGTCTATCTCTTGATGTAACTTTTTCCTATCTTCAGTTAGGGGATTTAAATACATTGAAGGATAGAATTGATGAGTGGTAATTACATATTCAAAAACCAGGTAGGGAACGAGTTCGTTACTAACTCTGTAACTGACTCCATCACTGTTGAATAATGAGACTTTTAATTACACTACTATTTATGATCAATGTTGCCTTCAGCCAAAACTGGCTACAGCAGCGCATCATCGCTGAACAGTTTGACAAAGCTTTACAGCATTTTGATGACGGACGCTACGCCACTGCGGACAAAATTTTACAGCGTATATTAAAAAAACCTGCTGGGGAATACGAACTTCCGGTAAATCTATTAGTTATGAAAACTAGTTTAGCTTTGGATCATGTTGATGTAGCCAAAGCATTTGGTAAAACAATTCTTACACAATATGGCCAACATGAGTATTTATCGGAAGCCTTTATGGTTTTAGGCGATATTTTAATTGCCGAAGGTGACGTGGATGGTGCCTTCAGGATGTATATGCGATCCAAGCAAATAGATAATGATGATTCATTTATTGAAAAAATTAATTCCCGAATAATACAAACAATTCAAATAGGCATTTCTGAAAACGCAATTGCAGAACAGCAACTGACTGCTTTAGAAGACAATGAAATTATTTTGAATCTTGCTCAAGCATTTACACACCTCCAAAAAGGTAATCCTGATGATTGTGCTGTTGCTTTAAACAAAGTAGATCCTGTCTTTATACCTGAAGCATATTATGAACTATATGAAAAAATGTTTTTGGCTTCATATCAGCCTGCTTTAGAGATGTTTACTTTTGGTGTTGTTTTACCTTTGACTGGAAGACATGCAGAAATTGGTAATTCATTCTTAAGAGGATTGCATCAATCCAGTAATAAGCCAGGGCAACCTGTAAATATCGCTTTTCAAATAGAAGACAGCAAGAGTGATGCTGTAGAAGCGATACGGGCAATCAAACGCTTGGAAAAGAATAAACAATTATTGGCAATAATTACTGCTAGAGATGATCTGGCTCTTACAAATGTACTGCAAAGTTCAACTTTACCATTAATCGTACCTGGCGGCAGTGGATTATCATTTTCAGGTTTAAAAAATAATATATTTCAACTGCAAGCTGGATGGACTGATGAAGGACAGCATGCTGCACGATGGATAGCAGAATATTTGATCAAGGATAGTATCGCCATAATCGCTCCCGCAGATGATTATGGCCACAGTGTTATTGATGCATTTCTGAAAGAAATGGATGCTCTGGATCGTACGGTTGTTGTTGTAGAATGGTATACGGGTAAACCGGAAAACCTGAAAAAGCAGTTCCAATCACTGCGTCAAACTGCATTCAACCTTATTCCGCCAGATAATCCATACGATGAATTTCTGGGCATGTCTTTCGATAGCCTTGATGCATTGTTTGATGTGAATACTGAAGATTTCTTCGCATTAGCAGAAGATGAAAATGAGGAAAAGATAAAAGATTCTTCCAAAGTAGTGTTATCAACAATTCAGGCGCTTTATATGCCTATTCATGCTGAACATTTGAATTATATCGGTACACAATTCCCTATGTACAATTTGAATACAAGTTTGGTGGGGAATATTGCTTGGAATCAGCCTGAAATCCTTGCCCAGGATAATGTCGGTCCTCATCTGGAAGGAATGACTATTTTATCACATAAAAATGTCTCCAGAGATGCTAATTCACCAAGTCAAATTGAAAATAATGATTTTCTATTAGGTTATGATGTAAGCGGATTATTAACAGCAATCTGTAATTCTGGTATAACAAATCGAACAGAATTCATTTCAAAGTTAGAGCAAACAGAATATAATGGCTTAGTCTATGCAATTGCATTTTCTCCAGATGATCACAGTAATTCAACTATGCAAATTCTTAAATGTGAAAATAGATCATTTATTCCAGTCGGTACATTTGTAACTGACACAGTGCAATTTCATATCCAGCAGCGTCCCTGATTCATTGACAGTCCTCAGCGATTCATTTCTTGATTTAAGTTCATATTTTGCTCAAGAAAATTTTCGAGCAGGATTTTCACTTGGCTCGTTTCCTTACAAGACCCCAGAGGATAGGAAACAACTTGCTGAAGCACTTGGATTAAATAGTTCAAATTTGGTTGTTCCAAAGCAAGTTCATGGTAATCAAGTTCAATTTTGTACAACCCCGGGGAAATTATCCGATACTGACGCATTAATTTCTAAATCAGCAGATGTTGTTTTATCCATTCAGGTGGCAGATTGTATTCCATTATTTGTTCAAGATAAAAATTCAAAAATCTTTGGGTTAGTCCATGCCGGCTGGAGAGGGACTGCTAAAGGAATTGTCTCAAAAACTATTAATGAATTCATGAAGCATAATACAAATCATGAAGAAATTATTGTATTAATTGGACCCTCCATTAAGCAATGTTGCTTTCAAATTGGACCAGGTGTAGCAGAAGAATTTTCAGATGATTTCCTGATTCAGGGAAGTGGCGATAGATCATTTTTGGATTTACAAGGTATGGTGAAAAACCAACTAGTTAATTCTGGAATTAAAAGTGCAAATATTATTGATCTTGATGAATGTACTTGCTGTCAGCCGGATAAATACGATTCATATCGTCGAGATAGTAAAAATGCAGGCAGAATGATTGCTGTTTGTGGCTGGGTGTAGTCTTTTGATTCCAGTTCGATCCCTCTAAATTATAAGCTTATTATGAATATTATTGAGGCACTAATCCTTGGTTCACTACAAGGTTTGACAGAATTTCTGCCCATTAGCAGTTCCGGTCATCTTGTATTGGGTCAACGTTTTCTAGGCTTATCACTGCCGGGAAATTTCATTGAAGTTCTTGTTCATATTGGAACACTTTGCAGCATCTTAGTTGTTTTTAGGAATGATATATTAGAATTGGTCAAATCTATCAAATCAAACGAGAGTAAAAAAATGTTGACAGCACTCATCATGGGTACAATTCCAGCTGTTCTGATCGGATTAACCTTTAAAGACAAGATCGGTCAATTATTTGAGCATCCCTTTGCTGTTTCTTACAGTTTGATTGCAACAGGATTATGGTTAATAATGACAAAATGGTTTGTAAACAAGCATTCATCTATTAATCTAAAAAATGGTTTTCTGATTGGATGCGCACAAGCAGTAGCAATTATTCCTGGAATTTCCAGATCAGGGGCGACTATTGGTGCAGCTATGTTGCTGGGTGTCTCGCCAGAAAAAGCCGCCAAATTTTCATTTTTATTGGCTATCCCAGCAATTTCAGGAGCGGGGTTATTAACTGCGATCGATATGGACACTATGAATATTGCCAGTTTATCTAGCGGATCAATTTTAGTGGCTTTTATAAGTTCTTTCCTTGTGGGCTGGGTTGCACTTGCATGGTTATTAAAATTGATATCGAAAGGTCAATTCCACTGGTTTGGAATTTATTGTCTGGCAATCGGAATTATATCCTTGAGTTTTTAATATGGACTTGATTGGAATCATTTTTGTTCTTTACCTCATTTTCCTCATCTTTGTGGGAATTGGGACTTTTAAACTGAATAAAACACAGGAAGACTATCTTCTTGCGGGTCGGAGACTAGGACCTTGGGTGACGGCATTTTCAGAACGGGCTTCCGGTGAATCTGCCTGGTTGATACTGGCTCTTCCCGGAGCTGCTATAGCAGTGGGGTTAGGAGAAGTATGGACAGTTATTGGCATAACTGTGGGTATTATAGCATCTTGGTTTTTGATCGCAGAAAAACTTCGTATAGAAACCGAAAAATACCAGGCATTGACCATTCCTGAATATCTGCACCGTCGTTATGAGGATAACTCAAATATCATCCGCTTATTTTCTGCATTAATCATTGCTTTCTTTTTCGCATTTTATGTTTCCGCTCAATTTCATGCATCAGGAAAAGTGTTGAAAACATTATTTGATATTGATACTGTAACCGGTATTTCCATTGGCGCTGCAGTTATCATTTCTTATACGCTCATGGGTGGGTTTTTTGCTGTAGCATGGACAGACCTGCTGCAGGGGATCCTGATGATTGGCACATTGATTATTTTACCAATTGCTGGTTTTATTGAATTGCAAAGTTCACAGGTATCACTGACTCAAAGCTTGTCCCAAGCAGGGCCTGCACATACATCCTTTACAATGGGTAAAGAAGGGCTTGCCGGCTTGGCCGTCATATTAGGCGGATTAAGCTGGGGATTAGGCTATTTAGGTCAACCACATATTGTTATTCGTTATATGGCGATAAAAAACCCTTCAGATGTCAAACGTGCAAGAACCATCGCCATCCTCTGGGCACTTCCAGGAATTACAGGTGCTTTTTTGATCGGCCTTGTCGCTTTGAATTACTTTGGTCCTGATTACTTTACAAATATCGATGTAGAGCAAGCCATGCCACTACTGGCAAAAGAGTTACTTCCTGCAATTGTTGCCGGATTATTCATCTCTGGTGCAGTTGCTGCAATGATGTCTACCGCAGATTCACAACTTCTGGTATCGACTTCAGCCATAACAGAGGATTTTATTCATCAATATCTCGGTAAGGAAATGACGAATAAAAAACTTGTTACTTTAAGTAGAATAACAATTGTTATTCTGGGACTCTTAGCTTATGTGCTAGCAGTAATATCTGAAATGCAGGGAAAAAATATTTTTGGTGTTGTGAGTTATGCCTGGAGTGGTTTGGGCTCTGCTTTTGGCCCCGCGTTAGTGCTAACATTATGGTGGCAGAAAACCACACGAAATGGAATCATTGCCGGACTTTTGACAGGATTTTTTACAACAGTCATATGGGCTAACATTGATTTTCTTCAAAAAGCAGTTACAGAACGATTAGTAAGTTTTGTATTCGCTTTTGCAGCTGTCATTATTATCAGTTTAATGGATAAGAATAAATGAAGGCACAATCCTTAAAAGACGTATTCCTAAAGCTGACTCAAGGTGATTTAAATCAAGTCTATTTCTTGCAGGGCGATGATTATTTCCTGCAGGATTATTTTGTAAAGAAACTGGAAAAATGTGTATTTGGAGATGATGTTGCACATCGGGAATTATTAATCCCTGATGATATAGGCCAACAGGAAATCATTGATAGATTAAATCAAGCGGATCTATTCAGCAGTAAAAAATTATTTGTTATAAGGAATCCGCAACAGATAAAAAATAAACCCCGTGATGAACTGCTGCAATTTTGTTCGAAGCCCATTCCTAACCATTTCCTTGTCATCATTATGGATGACTTTTATTCACAATTGAAAATTGCAAAGGTACTGCAGAAAGAACTGGCGCCGATTGATGTACGCAAACCATTTGAAAAAGAACTGCGTTTATGGACTAAACGGTTTTTTGATGATCAAGGAATCGATGCTCCTCCGAGTGTTGTTCAGGCTGTACTGGAAATAGCAGGGGATTCTGTATACCACATCGCTAATCAAGTTGAAAAAATTTGTTTAGGCCTTGGTGAAAACGATATATTAACACCTGAAGTTGTTCAAAAATTCAGCGGTTGGAATAGAGAGTATCAAAAATGGGAATTCTTGAATGCAGTGGGCCAGAAGGATCTTCCAAAAGCTCTATTAACAGGAAATAATTATATTTCCAGAAATGATATGATTTCATTACTTCCTA